>NZ_JCAKKP010000013.1:0-132886 GCF_059509755.1 Aquamicrobium sp. YD-1-mutant5 | reverse complement strand
GGTCGAGAACCTGTTCGCCAAGCTCAAGGACTGGCGCCGCATCGCCACACGCTACGACCGATGCGCTCACACCTTCTTCTCAGCGATATGCATCGCCGCAGCCGTCATCTTCTGGATCTGACCAATGAGTCCTGAGCCTAAGCCTTCGTCCGGGAAGGTGAGCCAATACAAAGCGGCTCGCTTGCAGCGACAGGGAATACAGAAAGCATGTGGGCATCTTTGCCGATACTCCACCTCGTCCCTTCGCCTGTTCAGGCGACGTTCCACATAAAGCTGTATTTATCTGCAAGATAGGACCTTGCCAAACTGGCGGAAACGCTTAGAAAGCGCCGTGTGGAGAGGTGGCCGAGTGGTCGAAGGCGCTCCCCTGCTAAGGGAGTAGAGGTCAAAAGCTTCTCGTGGGTTCGAATCCCATCCTCTCCGCCACTTCGGTACAAAACCGGGAACGCCGATTTCCCTCCCTTAGTGGCTATCAGCGTCCTCAACAGGGCGTTCTTGCTTCCTTTGATGTAGATCGCGTCATCCGCGACCTCGACGTGCTGGGCGAAAGCCCGGACGTGCTCCCGCCGATAGATGGTGCTTTCCGATCTGTCTGGAATCGGGCTAGGTCACAGTCATCAGGAGGAAATGCATGTTCAGTCACGTCATGGTCGGCTCGAATGATCTCGAGCAATCCAAAAAGTTTTATGATGCCATTTTTACTGCTTCAGGTGGCACCGCAGGCACGATCGATCCGAAGGGGCGCGTTGTTTACAGCAAAGGCGGGCCTCGTTTCATGATTACCGCGCCGATCAACGGAGATTCCGCCTGCCATGCCAACGGCGGCACGATCGGCTTCGCCCTTTCATCGCCCGATGAGGTTGATGCATGGCACGCGGCGGGCGTGAAAAACGGGGGAACATCGGTCGAGAACCCACCCGGCATCCGCGAAGTCGGAAGCCGGAAATTGTATCTGGCCTATCTTCGTGACCCCACAGGCAACAAGCTCTGCGCAAGCGCGCTGGCTCCGTGACCGCATAGATTCCCAGCCATGTTCTGATCCGCATTGATGCTGCGGCGCCGCTGTCGGTGATGGTCAGATGTAGCGGGTAGGACGGCAAGGGAGCGGCATGCGGCAATGGCGGCGATGCCTTTCAGGCGATCCGCCATGCCGGAACCGCTCCTTGGCAACTGCCCCAGCCACGGAAATCCCGGGCAGAGCCTCAAAATCACACATCGCTCCCACGAGGTAATAGCGGAAGCCTTTGCCCGGCATGAGGGAACAAGGGACCTTGCTCCCCGCCTGCGGCTGCGCTTAAAGCATTGTGTGAGGTCTCCGGGGCTATTGCGCTGGAGACATACGGGCTTGCTATTCAGATGTGCGGTTGCCTTGAAAAGCACCCGCCGTGTGAATGCAGCCCGTTTCGGCCGCAACCGTTTTGACGACTGGATCGCCATGCCCATCTATCCGCCGTTCACGCCCATTATCTCAGCCCTACCCTCGACCGTTCCGTTCGTGGGGCCGGAAGCGCAGGAGCGCGCAGGCGGCCAGAAATTCCGTGCCCGGATCGGTGCCAATGAAAGCAGCTTTGGCCCCTCCCCCAGCGTTATCGCCAGTATGACCGAGGCCGCGCCCGACATGTGGATGTATTGCGATCCGGACAATCACGACGTCAAAGTCGCGGTCGCCGCCCATCATGGCGTGAAACCTGAGAACATCGTGATCGGGGAAGGCATAGACGGGCTGCTGGGGCTGATCGCGCGCATGTATGTGGGCGCGGGCGAACCGGTGGTGACGTCGCTTGGCGCCTATCCCACGTTCAATTTCCATATTGCCAGCGTCGGCGGCAGGCTGGTGCCGGTGCCATACAAGAATGACCGCGAAGATCTTGACGGGTTGCTGGAAGCGGTGCGACGGGAAAACTCCCGGCTGGTCTATCTCTCCAATCCTGACAATCCGATGGGAAGCTGGTGGGATGCCGACGAGATCAGCCGCTTCGTCGAAGCCCTGCCCGAGACCACCATGTTCATTCTCGACGAGGCCTATTGCGAGCTGGCGCCAGCTTCCGCCTTGCCGGCAATCGATGTTTCGCGCCCCAACGTGGTACGCATGCGCACCTTCTCCAAGGCTTACGGGCTTGCCGGCATTCGCTGCGGATATGCCATCGGAGAAGAGACGGTTATCGCCGCCTTCGAGAAGATCCGGAATCACTATGGCGTCAGCCGCATGGCGCAGATCGCGGGCGAGGCCGCGATCAAGGATCAGGCATGGCTGGCAGAGGTGGTGCGCAAGGTGGAAGCCGGACGGCAGCGCATCGCCGCGATCGCTGCGGAAAACGGGCTCGACACCCTGCCCTCCGCCACCAATTTCGTGGCCGTGGACTGCGGCACGGACGGCCCTTTTGCTCTGAAGGTGCTCCAGAACCTGCTGGCGCGCGGGGTGTTCATCCGCAAGCCGATGGTGGCCGGGCTGGATCGCTGTGTCCGCATCAGCGTCGGGCTCGACCACGAGCTCGATATTCTGGCCGAGGAACTGCCGAAAGCACTGGCCGCTGCTCGCGCAGGATAGGCTTGCCGTTTCATCCGGAGACTATACGCAGAGCCCAGCGACGGCCATCGCTGGTGAAATGTGTCAGGCTGAGAGGCTGAACATCTACTGCCCGGAAAGCCTGCGATGGCGCGCCAAGCACTTCGCAGACGGCAGCACGAATGACTGCGGGGTGCGTGATCGCAAGCGTATGCCCCGAAAGGCCGAGGTTTTCCTTCAGCAAAGCCGCGATACGCCGGCGCAGATCGTTCAGCGTTTCGCCGCCGTGCGGTGCCACATCGGGGTCGGACATCCATGTCGCAAGTTCCGCCGGATCGAGTTCAGCAAGCCTGCGGCCAGCCCAGAAGCCAAAATTCTGATCGGCCAGAGCCGCGACAGGCTCCCCCATCAGGCCCAGAGCATTCGCCGTTTCCAGCACCCTGAACTCCGGCCCGTGCCAGACGCGGTCCGCACCCGGGATTTGAGTGGCCAGCCTTTGCGCCTGAGAGAGCGATTTCTGTTCCAGCGGCTCATCGCGATGAAAGGCATTGCGGCGCAAAGCTGCGGTCGCGCCACAACAAATCAGGGTCAGGCGTCCTGTCATATTCTCTCGCGTCTCCCCTTCAGTTCAATTGACAGCCATACAGGACGGCGGGTAATTTCGGCAAAGGTTACGGATCCGGAAGCTGGTGAAAATCCAGCACGGTCGCGCCACTGTGACCGGCAGGGGTGCCGGAAGTCAGACCTTGGTTCGTCTCCCCAGCTTGCATGAACGGGACGCAGGATCCCAGGGAGAAGCACGATGTCCGACATTACTTTTGCACCAGAAGTGCGGCCGGTTCCGATTCCGGTTCGCGAAATCATGCCATGGGCTATTTTCGGCGGCCTGCTCATGATTCTGGGCATCTATTTCATCGGCGCAGAAGAAGGGGCAACGACCCTGTTCTCAAGCCTGAGCACGCATGAATTCGTTCATGACGCGCGTCACCTCCTCGGCTTCCCCTGCCACTGAAAGAACAGCGCCATGGTTGGAAATCTTCTGCTTCGCGGGATGCTGATCGGCGTCCTCGCTGGTCTGTTCGCATTCGGTTTTGCCCGCGTGTTCGGCGAACCACACATTGACACTGCCATCGCTTATGAAGAAGCGGCGGCCGCAGCCTCCGGCGAACCGGCCGAGGAAGAGGAAGAACTGGTCAGCCGCGAAACCCAGGCCGGACTTGGCCTGCTGACCGGGTCGGTCGTCTACGGTGCCGCCATCGGCGGGCTGTTCGCGCTGGTCTTCGCCTTCGTCTACGGGCGTGTCGTCACGCTCACGCCCCGCGCCACCGCCGGTCTGCTGGCGATCGCCGCCTTCATCGCCGTGGTGATTGCTCCGGCCATGAAATATCCGGCGACACCGCCGGCCGTCGGCAATCCCGAAACGATCGGCGAGCGCACCGAGTTGTTCTTCGTCATGCTGATCGTGTCGATCATCGCGGCCGTAGTTGCCGTTGCGCTGGCGCGGCGGCTGTGGAGCCAGCTGGGCGGCTGGAATGCCGGCATCGTCGGCGGACTCGCCTTCCTCGTCATCATCGCCATCGCCCAATATGCGCTGCCGACGGTGAACGAGATTCCAGAAGGCTATTCGGCCGATCTGATCTGGCATTTCCGCACCTCCTCGCTCGGCATGCATGCGGTGCTGTGGACGGTGATCGGGCTCGGCTTCGGCGCGGTTGCCGAGCGTGCGCTGGCGACCCGCCAGCGCAGCCGGACGGCCTGAGAAATGCAGGCGCGGCACGCCCCTCCTCTGGCGCGTGCCGCGCTTGTTCTTGCCCTTGCAGCGACGGGTTTTGCCACCGACGAGGCCGAAGCGCACCGACGCTTCAACCCGGAAGAAATCAAGGGCATCCCGATCGCCAGCCTGTCGCACGGGCAGATGGCGGTGATCGCCGACTATCGCAGCGACATCATGAAACTGGCCGCGCAGGAGCGGCAGGTGGACGACACCTTCGTGCGCCTGCTGAACTACGGCAACATCCAGTACACCTATTGCCTGTGGGGGCTGGTTCCCGGCACGCTGGCCGACGAGGAAAGCCCCTTCAACGAATGCGCCCACGCCTATCTGTCGGCCGCGCGCGAGCTGCTTTCCCACATGCGTGAAACATCGGCCAACAAACCAGCCGTGGAAGATCTCGTATCGCGCATCGACGCAGACATGGTACGCAAGGAATCCTCCTTCGTGCTGTGCCAATACAGCGCCGACACCTTCGATACGGCAAGCGTGGTTCGCCCCGTATGGAGCGACATTCCGAAACATCTCCCGAGTCTCGCCGCCTTTTCCGGACTGGGGCTGGCCTTTGCCGCGGCAGGAATGGTGCTCGGCAAGGGACGCGCGCGGCCTGACAACCGCGACTGAGTTCACAATCGACCTGCTATCCCCTGCCATTCAATATCTCGCCCACCTCTTGAATTAATTGAACGTACGTTTTATTAAGAGGATGGAGGAACCCGATGGCACGCACCGCAGGATCGGATGGCGAGAGAACGGAAGCGGCGATCCGCGAGGCCGCCGTCGATCTGATCGCGCGCCACGGCTACGAGGCCGTGTCCATGCGCCAGCTTGCGGCGCGGGTCGGCGTTCAGGCGGCGGCGCTCTACCGCTACTTTCCCACCAAGGAAGACCTGCTGTTCACCCTGATGCGCGAGCACATGGAGGCATTGCTCGGCGCATGGAGCGAGGCTCGGCCTGCCGCCACGGACGCCACCACGCGCCTTGCCGCCTTCGTGGCGAACCACATCGCCTTTCATATCGAGCGGCGCTCGCAGACCCATATTTCAAACATGGAGCTGCGCAGCCTCTCACCCGAACGGCTGACCTTCATCCTGCGGCTGCGCACCTCCTACGAAAAGGAACTGCGCGCCATCCTGCGCGACGGCACGGAAGCCGGCGTCTTCGATCTGGACGACATCGGGCTCGCCGCCATGGCGGTTATCCAGATGATCACCGGCGTCATCGTCTGGTTCCGGCCGGATGAGCGGCTTTCGGTGGAAGGGGTGACGCAGACCTATCTTTCCATGACAATGCGCCTTGTCGGGGCGACCACGAACCGGGAGACACAGCATGTACACGCAGGCACTCGACTTCGGGCTTGACGAAGACGTCGCGGCACTTCGCGACCTCGTTCACCGCTTCGCACAGGAAAAGGTCGCGCCGCTGGCGGCGGAGATCGACCGCAGCAACGAATTCCCGGCCCATCTGTGGGGAGAAATGGGCGCGCTCGGCCTGCTTGGCATGACCGCCAACCCGGCCTTCGGCGGCACCGGCATGGGCTATCTGGCCCATGTGGTGGCGATGGAGGAGCTTTCCCGCGCCTCTGCCTCGGTCGCTCTCTCCTACGGCGCGCATTCGAACCTGTGCGTGAACCAGATCAACCGCTGGGGCACCGACACCCAGAAGGAGAAATACCTGCCGGCGCTGTGCTCGGGCGCTGCGGTCGGCGCACTGGCCATGTCCGAGCCCGGCGCGGGCTCGGACGTGGTATCGATGCGGCTGAGGGCCGAGAAGAAGAACGATCGCTTCGTGCTCAACGGCACCAAGATGTGGATCACCAACGGGCCGGACGCCGACACGCTGGTGGTCTACGCCAAGACCGATCCGGAGCGGAAATCGCGCGGCATCACCGCCTTCCTGATCGAGAAGGGCTTTGCCGGTTTCTCGGTGGCGCAGAAGCTCGACAAGCTCGGCATGCGCGGCTCCAACACTGGCGAACTGGTGTTCGACAATGTGGAAGTGCCGTTCGAGAACGTGTTGGGCGAGGAAGGCAAGGGCGTCGAGGTGCTGATGTCCGGCCTCGATTACGAGCGCACCGTGCTTTGCGGGGGACCGCTCGGCATCATGGCCGCCTGCCTCGACGTCGTGGTGCCCTATGTGCGCGAGCGCAAACAGTTCGACCGCCCGATCGGCGACTTCCAGCTCGTGCAGGGCAAGCTCGCCGACATGTACACCACGCTGAACGCCTGCCGGGCCTATGTCTATGCGGTGGCCTCTGCCTGCGACCGCGGCCAGACCACGCGCAAGGATGCGGCCGGCTGCATTCTCTACTCGGCCGAAAAGGCTACGCAGACGGCGCTCGACGCCATCCAGTTGCTCGGCGGCAACGGCTACATCAACGATTATCCGACGGGGCGCCTGCTGCGCGACGCCAAGCTCTACGAAATCGGCGCCGGCACGTCGGAAATCCGCCGCTGGCTGATCGGCCGCGAGATCATGAGCGAGGAGATCTGAGGTGGCGCAGCTTCGCTCGCAGATCTCCCCCTCCTCCGACACCTTCCGCGCCAATGACGAGCGCATGCGCGCGCTGGTGGAGGACATTGCCGCCAAAGCCGAAACCGTGCAGCGCGGCGGCTCGCAGGATTCGCGCGAACGCCATGTGAAGCGCGGCAAGCTTTTGCCGCGCGAGCGGCTGGCGCAACTGCTGGATGCCGGCTCGCCCTTCCTTGAAATCGGCCAGTTCGCCGCATGGGACATGTATGGCGGCGACATCGCCTCGGCCGGCATGATCGCCGGTATCGGCCGCGTCGAAGGGCGCGAGCTGATGATCGTGGTCAACGACGCCACCGTGAAGGGCGGCACCTATTATCCGATGACCGTGAAGAAGCATCTGCGGGCGCAGGAGATTGCGCGGGAGAACAACCTGCCCTGCGTCTATCTGGTCGATTCCGGCGGCGCGAACCTGCCCAATCAGGACGAGGTGTTCCCGGACCGCGAGCACTTCGGGCGCATCTTCTACAATCAGGCCACCCTGTCGGCGGCCGGCATCCCGCAGATCGCCTGCGTGATGGGCTCGTGCACGGCCGGCGGCGCCTATGTGCCGGCGATGGCCGACGAATCGATCATGGTGCGCAAGCAGGCGACGATCTTTTTGGGAGGCCCGCCGCTGGTGAAGGCCGCGACCGGCGAGGACGTCAGTGCCGAGGAACTGGGCGGTGCCGACCTGCACACGCGCGAATCCGGCGTGGCCGATCACCTCGCGGTGGACGACGAACATGCGCTGGCGATCACGCGGCGCATTGTCAGAAACCTGAATCGAAAGAAGGAGATCGGGCTCGATCTTCGCGAACCACGCCCGCCGCTTCACGATCCGCGTGAGCTTTACGGCATCGTGCCGACCGACCTTCGCCAACCCTATGACGTGCGCGAGGTGATCGCGCGCATCGTCGACGGCTCCGATTTCGACGAGTTCAAGCAGAACTACGGCGCCACGCTGGTGACCGGCTTCGCGCATCTCTACGGCATGCCGATCGGCATCATTGCCAACAATGGCGTGCTGTTCTCCGAAAGTGCACAGAAGGGCGCGCATTTCATCGAACTGTGCTGCCAGCGCGGCATTCCGCTGGTGTTTCTGCAGAACATCACCGGCTTCATGGTGGGCAAGAAATACGAGGCCGGCGGCATCGCCAAGGACGGCGCCAAGCTGGTGACGGCCGTTGCCACGGCCAGTGTGCCGAAGGTGACGATGATCATCGGCGGCTCGTTCGGCGCCGGCAATTACGGCATGTGCGGGCGCGCCTATTCGCCCCGCTTCCTGTGGATGTGGCCCAATGCCCGCATTTCGGTGATGGGCGGCGAGCAGGCTGCCATGGTGCTGGCGCTGGTCAAGCGCGAAGGCATCGAGCGCAAGGGCGGCACATGGAGCGTGGAAGAGGAAGCGGAGTTCAAGCAGCCAACGCTTGAGAAATACGAGCGCGAAGGCCATCCGCTCTATTCCTCGGCAAGACTGTGGGACGACGGCATCATCGATCCGGCCCGCAGCCGCGAGGTGCTGGCCCTGTCGCTGTCGGCGGCACTCAACGCGCCGATACGGGAAACAAAGTTCGGCCTGTTCAGGATGTGAGGGCGGCCATGTTCAAGAAAATACTCATCGCCAATCGCGGCGAGATCGCCTGCCGCATCATCCGCACCGCAAGGCGCATGGGCGTGGCGACGGTCGCCGTCTATTCCGACGCAGATGCGGGGTCCATGCATGTGGCCATGGCAGACGAGGCGGTTCGCATCGGCCCCGCGCCGGTGACCGAAAGCTATCTCGTCGGTGAACGCATCGTCGCCGCGGCACTGGAGACCGGCGCCGAAGCCATTCATCCGGGCTACGGCTTTCTGTCGGAAAACCCCGATTTCGTGGACCGCGTGGTCGATGCCGGGCTGGTATTCATCGGCCCCTCCGCCGCCTCAATCCGGGCCATGGGCCTCAAAGATGCGGCCAAGCGGCTGATGGAGAAGGCCGGCGTGCCGGTGGTGCCCGGCTATCATGGCGCGGCGCAGGACATCGTGCTGCTCGCCTCCAAGGCTACCGAAATCGGCTATCCCGTGCTGATCAAGGCGCGTGCCGGCGGCGGCGGGCGCGGCATGCGGCGCGTCGATCATCCGGGCGATTTCGCCGAGGCGCTTTCGTCGGCACGACGCGAGGCCAAGGCCGCTTTCGGCGACGACCGCGTTCTGGTCGAGAAATATGTCGAAAAGCCGCGCCACATCGAGGTGCAGGTGTTCGGCGACAATCACGGCAATGCCGTGCATCTGTTCGAGCGCGACTGCTCGGCGCAGCGCCGCCACCAGAAGGTGATCGAGGAGGCCCCCGCCCCCGGCATGACCGACGAAATGCGCGCGGCCATGACCGAAGCCGCGATCAAGGCGGCGAAGGCCATCTCCTATTCCGGGGCCGGCACCATCGAATTCATCGTCGATGCCTCGCAGGGGCTGAAGGTGGACCGCTTCTGGTTCATGGAGATGAACACGCGCCTTCAGGTCGAGCATCCGGTGACCGAGATGATCACTGGGGTCGATCTGGTGGAATGGCAGTTGCGCGTCGCCCATGGCGAGGTGCTGCCGCTGCGCCAGGACGAGATCGAGCTCGACGGCCACGCCTTCGAGGCGCGGCTTTACGCCGAGGATGCCGCGCGCGGCTTCCTGCCGGCGACCGGCACGCTGCACCATCTGTGGTTTCCGGATGAAGCCGCACCCCGCACCTCGCTGCGCGTTGAAACGGGCGTGCGCGAAGGCGATACGATTTCGCCCTTCTATGATCCGATGATCGCCAAGCTGGTGGTCCATGGGCCGGATCGTAAAACGGCACTCGGCGGGCTCGGCGACATGCTGGCTGAAACCGAAATTGCCGGCTCGACGGTCAACACCGCCTTTCTTGCCGCCCTTGCCGCAGATCCGGATTTCGCTGTTGGCGACGTCGACACCGGACTGATCGGGCGCAAACAGGACAAGCTGACCGCAATTCCCGCCCCTTCCGGGGCGGTGGTGGCCGCGGCGGTTGTTGCCGTTTCCGGCCTTTCCGACATGGCAGATGCCGGCGATCCATGGTCCGCACTCACAGGCTATGCGCATTTCCACGCGACGCCCAGACGCATCACACTCGGCTATGGCGATGAAACCATCAGCGCCAAGGTGGGTGTCGAGGCAGGGCGGACATTCGTCGAACTGGATGCGCGCGATGGCGAAACGCTTCGCCTGCGCCCACCCGCGATCAATCTGGCGCGCTGGCCGGGTCATGTCAGCGTCTTCGACGGGGCGGTCAGCTACACATTCGCCGTTCCCGATCCGCTGGACCGGGCCGACGAAGCGGGCAGCGGCGCCGACAGCCTGCGCGCGCCAATGCCCGGGCTGGTGAAGGTGGTGCGGGCTGCCGCCGGCGACAGCGTGACGAAGGGGCAACCCCTGCTCATTCTGGAGGCCATGAAGATGGAACACTCCATCGCAGCACCTCATGACGGCGTGATCACGGAGATAGCCACGGAAGGCAGTCAGGTGAGCGACGGAACGGTGCTCGTGCGCTTTGCCGAACAGGCAGGCGAGTGAACAGCCGGCCCGACGAAGGGCACCTGCTGCCTTTGCTCCCCGCGAACTGAGCCTATTCTCCGGTCGCGGGACGCTGGAAAAAGCCGAAAGCCGCGCCGATCTTGTTCCGATCGGTCGCGGCCCGGCTTGCGTGGCATTATCTGCATGGCATCGCCCCTCTGTTGAGGGTCCGATGCTCAAGGCGCGCCCCCGCGCCTTTTACTTTCCACGCTTTCCCTGTGTTCTGGCCCTGTTGCTGGCGGCTTGCCGTTGGAGCGGCGACCGCCTTTATTCAGGCCGCGTTCTGCGCGCGGCTTTTCTTCCGGATCAGTGCATCGTCATCCATTCACGCGCTTCGCGCAGCGCCCGTGCCAGATCGGTCTTCGACATGCTGGCCGAGATTTCCGAGCGCAGTTCGGCGGCGCGGGCCGACCCCTTGATGGCTGCGATGTTGAACCACTTGTGAGCTGCCACCTGATCGACCTCGCAATCGCGGCCGGTGGCGTACATCATGCCCAGTTCAACGAACATGTCGGCCTGAGCCATCGTGCCCATGGTGCCGAAACCAGCGTCGTGCATTTCAAAACGTGCCATTTTCAAACCCCTGTCCCGTTGCGAGAGCGCCCCTTTCTTTGAACCTGTGGGGCTGCCCTTCGATGCTTCTGAGAATGCAGCAGGCGCTTGAATTCGCCGTAAAAAGACGTGCTTAATTTGAAGAAAACAAAGCTAAAACAAGAGGTAAACGTGACCATTCGTTAACGATGGAAAGCCCGGCAATCGCTGGCTTTTGTCTCGAATTTTACGGAAAATTCGGAATTGAAATTCAACGCTTCGCTAACCAAGCCGAAGCATCGCTTTTCAGGCAGCGGTCATTTTCAGGCCGGAAAGGCTGCTAATATTTCTTGTCATCCTTCCCCAGCGGCACGGCTTTCGCTTTGCAAAAGAGTGGATTAGCCTGCGTTTTCGTAAGAGGAACGCAGTGCTCAGGGAGGAGACATGTTTCGCATTACCAGCGTGGCGGCACTCGCCATCATCATGACGGCCGGCGTTGCATTCGCCGATCCGATCGAAGGCTCGTGGAAACGGCCGAACGGCACCGTGATTTCCTATGCCGGAAGCGGCGCCAAATATTGCGGCACCGTGATGACCGGAGAATACAAAGGCAAGTCGATCGGCTGCATGGAAGGCAGCAACGGCGCCTACAAAGGCACAGTGAACAAGCTGGACGAGGGCAAGACCTACAACGGCAAGGCCAGCGTTTCGGGCAACACGCTGTCGCTTTCCGGCTGCGTGCTCGGCGGGCTGATCTGCAAGAGCGAGAAGCTCACCCGTCAGTAAAGCTGCCTGCGCATCAACGGAAAAGGCCGCCGGTCGGAGCATTTCCACCCGGCGGCCTTTCCATTTTCAGGGAGCGGCTTTTCAGCCGCGCGCTTTCTGACCGAACAGAATTTTCTGCGCTTCCTTGTCGTCGGCCAGATTGTTGCGGTGATCCTGACCGACTTCCACCGCCTTCTGCACGGCGGGCCGCGCTGCGATCGCCTCGAACCAGCGCTTCAGGTTCGGAAATTCTTCCAGATCCTGTCCCTGATTACGGTAAGGCCGCACCCACGGGAATGACGCCATGTCGGCAATCGAATAGTCGCCGGCGAGATATTCACGGTCGGCAAGACGCTTGTTCATGACGCCGTAGAGGCGGTTGACCTCATTGGTGTAGCGGTCGATGCCGTACTGGATTTTTTCCGGTGCATACTGGCGGAAGTGATGCGCCTGTCCGGCCATGGGGCCGAGGCCACCCATCTGCCAGAACAACCACTGATCCACTTCCGCGCGCTGACGCTCATCTGTCGGATAGAAGCGACCGAACTTGCGGCCGAGATATTGCAGGATGGCGCCGGATTCGAAGACGGAGATCGGCTCTCCATTCCATTTTCCATCCGAAGAAGGGCCTTCCGGATCGACGATCGCCGGCATGCGGTTATTGGGCGCGATCTTCAGGAAGGACGGCTCGAACTGCTCGCCACGCCCGATGTTCACATAATGCACCTCATAGGGGATGCCTGCTTCCTCCAGGTAGATCGTGATCTTGTGGCCGTTGGGCGTCGGCCAGTAGTGGAGTTCAATGGGAGCGCTCTGCGTCGTCATACGTCTTTCTCCGGCAGCTTGATGACCTGTTCAACCAGATAAGCGCTCTGCCGGCCGGCGCAATGAGCCGGTGTGGTTAAGGAGCGTCAATAATTTTGAACCTCACATGAACGCCCCCCTCAGAGAGGGTTCAGCCGGGCAATGCGATGCTGTTTCCAACATCAAGGGAAACGAGACATGCTCGCTCGCCGCTTCACCATCGTCTGTCTGCTGGCCACCCTCTTCGGCATCGGCTTTGCCATGATCGTCGCGGAAAACGGCCGCCAGCCCCGCCACTGGGAGCAGGTGCGAGCTGGAAAGTGCCTCTTTGGATGCACCAGCATCAGCCGCTGAAGCAGGAACGGAGATCAGGACCATGAACGCCATCACCGAAAACAGCCTGAGCTTCCTGCGTGTCCTGCCCCGCGCGCTGCTCATCCTCACCATGCTGGCAGCTCCGGTTCTCGCCGTTCCGATGGTGCGCGGAGATATGGGCCAGACCATCGAAGCACCGTCGTTGAAGAAGAAGGGCATGGGCTTCGTGCTGCTGGTCAGCCTGCAGCGGGGCTGAGGATCAACAGCAAGCTCCATCAGCCCCCTTCCCCACCATCCTGCCCCGGCCATATAGTGGGCCATGGAAAACAGAATCTACCCGCAAGCCATCGAAACGATCATCACGCCGGAGCCGGCGAAACCACAGAGCTTCGACGATCCGGCCGCCATCGTCGCGGCGCTGCGCCGCATCTATGAGCGCAACACCCGGTTCCTGAGGGATTCCTTTGCCGCGCTGGCATCGGGCGGCGATACCGACAGGCGCTACCGGGCCTTCTATCCGGAAGTCGGCGTAACGACGACCTCGTTCACGCAGGTGGATTCGCGGCAGGCCTATGGCCACATGCCCCTGCCCGGCTATTTCTCGACCACCATCACCCGCCCCGATCTGTTCGAGACCTATCTCACGGAGCAGTTTCGCCTGATCATACGCAATCACGGCGTCCCGATCACGGTGCAGGAATCGACCACCCCCATCCCCCTGCATTTCGCCTTCCTTGAAGGCACCTATGTGGACGGCGCCGCGGCCGAGCGCATCCGGCGGCCGATTCGGGATCTGTTCGACGTGCCAGACCTCGACGGTATCGACGATCATATCGCCAACGGCACCTTCGACCTTGGATTGGGCGAAATGCGCCCGCTGGCGCCCTTCACGGCGCAACGCATCGACTATTCGCTGCACCGGCTGCCTCACTACACGGCCACCAGCCCGGAGCATTTCCAGAACTTCGTGCTGTTCACCAACTACCAGTTCTATATGGACGAGTTCGTCGCACTGGCGCGCAGGCTGATGGCGGAAGGCGGTGGCGGCTATACGGAATTCGTGGAGCCCGGCAATGTCGTCACGCAGGCCGGCGACCAGACCAGCCCGCAGAGCAATCTGGTGCGGCTGCCGCAGATGCCGGCCTATCATCTGAAGAAGCCCGGCCATGCCGGCATCACCATGGTCAATATCGGCGTCGGCCCTTCCAACGCCAAGACCATCACCGATCACATCGCGGTGCTTCGCCCGCATGCATGGGTGATGCTCGGCCACTGCGCCGGCCTGCGCAACACGCAGGCGCTGGGCGACTACGTCCTGGCGCATGCCTATGTGCGCGAAGACCATGTGCTGGACGATGACCTGCCCGTGTGGATTCCGCTGCCGGCGCTGGCTGAAATTCAGGTGGCGTTGCAGGAGGCTGTGGCGGAAGTCACCGGCCTTTCCGGCTACGACCTGAAACGCATCATGCGCACCGGCACGGTCGCCACCATCGACAACCGCAACTGGGAACTGCGCGACCAGCGCGGGCCGGTGCAGCGGCTTTCGCAGTCACGCGCCATCGCGCTCGATATGGAATCGGCCACCATCGCCGCCAACGGCTTCCGCTTCCGGGTACCCTATGGAACGCTGCTGTGCGTTTCAGACAAGCCGCTGCATGGCGAACTGAAGCTACCCGGCATGGCCAGTGAATTCTACAAGCGGCAGGTGGCGCAGCATCTCACCATCGGCATCCGGGCCATGGAAAAGCTGGCGGAAATGCCGATGGAACGGCTGCATTCGCGCAAGCTGCGCAGTTTCACCGAAACGGCGTTCCAGTAAAACTGGAACGTTTTGCCACCACCACAAGGCTCCGAGACGGGAAAAGGAAAGCGAGCGCGCTTTTAGGGTGTGCGCTCTATTCGCCGTTCACCAGCCCCAGAATGAGGCGGTGGATGTTAGCGCCTTCCGCCATCTCCGCCCGGTCGAAATCGCTGCTGCGCTGACGCTGGCGCAGCGACGCCGCTCCGAGAGGCGCCTGAATATCCTGCCGGATTTTCTTGCAGCCGGGATCGTTTTCAGCGGTGACGCCGATCGTGTTCGCCTCGATCTCCGCCACCATTTCCTTCATGTGAACACCATGGACTTCCTCATGAAGCCTGATGCCCTCGATAAAATTGTCCCAGCGCTTCCTGGTATCCGGCGGCAGCGCCTGCGAGGGCTTGGGCAGGGTGTAGGTGATGATCAGGCGTGGCACGGCAGAGACCAGCGTGCATGACGTTCCCTGAGGCTGGTAGTTCCTGCGCCATGTGAGCTTGAAGGTGGTATGCGCAATCGCCCGCCCGACGCCGCTTTTCGGCCCACGCTCGCCTATGGAACGGTAAAGCTCGATGCCGGTCCGGCCCGAAACGGGATAGTGCTCAACCCGCTCGATGATCTCGCCACCGGCAAAAGCAGGGCTGCCGGAGACAGCAGCAAGCAGGCAGACCATGTATAAAGATGCTGCAATGGTCGCCTTCAAGCGCTTTTCCCGATATTGAACGACTGTTTCCGGGCCGCATCCTATTCGAGCTTCAACGCACCATCAATGAGCCGCAATCAGAACCTCAAGAAGTCCGCATGAAAAGCAGATTGCGTTCCATCGCCACCATCATCCTGTTCGGAACTTCTCTGGCGCTTCTTCTGGGTTTTCTCAGCAGCGTTCACCCGGCATTCGATTCCTTCGCGCATTTCCGGGCGCATCTGGCGCTGCTGACGGCGGTGATCGCGCTTCCCCTGCTTTTTACGCCCGAAAGGCTGCTGGCCCTGTCGGCGCTGGTTTTTGCAGTGACCAGCTTTTCTTCCATTCTGCCGTTCATGCGTGTGCCGATGGTGCCGGCGGCCGCTTTTGCGCCGAAGCCGACTGACAGCGCGGTCTATCGCCTGCTTGAGATCAATCTGCGCTACAACAACCCGACCCCCGAAAAAGTGCTGTCGCTGATCGGCCAGATACAACCTGATGTGGTGACCCTCACAGAGGTCGGGTCGATGTGGGAGGAAAAGCTGGCGCTGCTGAAGCAGGCCTATCCTCACCAACTCATCTGTCCGCGCATAAGGCAGCCATTCGGCGTCGCCATCCTCTCGCGACGTCCGCTGGACGAAAGCCGCGAAACGCGCTGCCCTGCGCGACTTTCACTGGCTGTTGCACCGGTCGATTTCGGCGGCACCACGATCGATGTCGGCGCCATACATCTGGGCTGGCCCTGGCCATGGCCGCAGGCGCGACAGATATTCAGGCTTGAGCCGCACCTTGCAGGTCTTGGTGACGACGCGATCGTGGCGGGAGACCTCAACGCCGCGCCATGGAGCGCTGCGGCAGCCGGTGTCGCGAAGGCAGGCGGGCTGATGCTCATCCCCTCGCCCGGTCCGACATGGATCCACAGGCTGTTGCCGAAGGCGCTGCTGTTCGCCGGTCTGCCGATCGACAATATCTTCGCCAAAGGAAACGTGATCGTCCACTCATCCGAGCGGCTGGAAGATGTCGGCTCCGATCACGTTCCGCTTCTCGTTGAATTTTCGGTCAGACCTTCTTCGGACGGACCGGAAGACGAGCAGGAAAGCGCCACGGTTTTCCTGAGGCAACCGTAACGCCGAGACAGCCCCAGCCTGTGAGGGACAAGAAAAAGCCCGGCTGAACAAGCCGGGCTAAAATGCCTTACATGTTTGCGTAAACCGGCCCCTCGCCACCCTGCGGCGGCACCCAGTTGATGTTCTGGTTCGGATCCTTGATGTCGCAGGTCTTGCAGTGAACGCAGTTCTGCGCGTTGATAACGTAGCGCACATCCCTGGCGGTCGGATCGGCTGCGGCATTGCCATCGGCATCGACCCATTCATAGACGCCCGCCGGGCAGTAGCGCGTCGAGGGACCGGCAAACACATCGTGCTCGGAATTCACCTGCAAGGCCATGTCCCCGACGTGAAGGTGGACCGGCTGGTCCTCTTCATGGTTGGTGCCGGACAGGAACACGGAGGAAAGCCGGTCGAAGGTGAGAACGCCATCCGGCTTCGGATAGTCGATCTTCTTGTGCTTCGCGGCCGGCTCCAGCGAGGCGGCATCGGTCTTGCCGTGTTTGAGCGTGCCGAAGGGCGAGACGCCGAAGAGCGTATTCAGCCACATGTCCAGACCGCCGATGCCGACGCCGAGGATCGTTCCGAACCGCGACCACAATGGCTTGACGTTGCGAACGCGCTTCAGGTCCTTGCCGATGTCGGAACCGCGCCAGGCTTCCTCATAGGAAATGAGATCGTCATTGGCGCGCCCTGCATGGATGGCTTCGGCCACATGGTCGGCTGCCATGATGCCCGACAGCACCGCATTGTGCGAACCCTTGATGCGCGGAACGTTGACCAGACCGGCCGAGCAGCCCATCAGCACCCCGCCGGGAAACGACATTTTCGGCACCGACTGCCAGCCGCCCTCGGTGATGGCGCGCGCGCCATAGCCTATTCGCTTTGCTCCTTCGAAGGTGCCGCGAATGGCAGGGTGCGTCTTGAAGCGCTGGAATTCCTCGAACGGCGACAGATAAGGGTTCTTGTAGTTCAGATGAACGACGAACCCGACCGCGACCAGATTGTCCTCCAGATGGTAGAGGAACGAACCGCCGCCGGTCTTCATGTCGAGCGGCCAGCCGAAAGAGTGCTGCACCAGACCCTGCTTGTGGTTCTCGGGTTTGATCTGCCAAAGTTCCTTCAGGCCGATGCCGAATTTGCCGGGCTCGCGTCCGGCCGAGAGATCGTATCTGGCGATCAGTTCCTTGGCCAGCGATCCGCGGGCGCCCTCCCCGATCAGCACATATTTGCCCATCAGCGCCATGCCCGGCGCGAAATTCGGACCTTGCGTTCCGTCACGCTCGACGCCCATGTCGCCGGTGTAAACGCCCGTGACGGCGCCTTCATCATTGTAGATAACGCCGGCCGCGGCAAAGCCCGGATAGATCTCGACGCCGAGCGCCTCAGCCTTGCCGGCCAGCCAGCGGCAGACATTTCCCAGCGAAACGATATAGTTTCCGTGATTGTTCATCAGCGGCGGCATGAGGAAATTGGGCAGACGGATCGAGCCGGCAGGACCCAGAACCAGAAAATGGTCGTCGGTCACCGGTGTCCTGAAGGGATGATCGGCCTCTTCGCGCCAGTCAGGCAGCAGCTTGTCAATGCCGATCGGATCGACAACAGCGCCTGAGAGGATGTGAGCACCAACCTCGCCACCCTTTTCGAGAACGACCACGGAAAGCTCGGGATCGACCTGCTTCAGACGGATCGCTGCCGCCAGACCAGCCGGTCCCGCGCCCACGATCACCACGTCGAATTCCATGCTCTCGCGTTCAATATCGCTCATCAATCCCTCCGCATCGGCTTGCTGATACTGTGCTGGCTCCCGCGCTCCATAGCGCATCAGTATGCGACGGGGAACCGGCAGAAAAAATTAGCGGCCATTTTCCCTTGTAACGTAAGGTCGCAGATTTTTACGTAAACGTAAACGTCAAAATATGATTGCAACCGGCTTGTTGTGAGCTTGAGGGCTGCCGATACACCGGCTTCCCCTCGGCCCGACGCCGCCTGCAGACATCTCGACGCACGCCAACGCATAATTGAGTGTGCGCCAGCCCGCACATCGGCGATACTGGGCCAATGCGCACCTATGGATGGCCCGGCCTGCCGCAGTTGCGCCTCGCGAAACCGCTCGGCAGTGCCCGGAAACTTGCGGTTCTGGCCTTTGTTCCGGTGATGCTTGGCGTTTTCCCGAGCCTCGCCGAAGAGAGCGGCATGTGGCCTGCAGGCTCCTATATGCTCTCCGACGAACTCGGCGACTTCGCCATCACCGCGGTCGGCGGATCCGGCACGGCG
This sequence comes from Aquamicrobium sp. YD-1-mutant5, assembly GCF_059509755.1. NCBI lineage: Bacteria > Pseudomonadati > Pseudomonadota > Alphaproteobacteria > Hyphomicrobiales > Phyllobacteriaceae > Aquamicrobium > Aquamicrobium sp. YD-1-mutant5. The sequence goes on along the minus strand of NZ_JCAKKP010000013.1, from coordinate 114,265 downwards.
GACGATCCGCTGGTGGTGCTGGAAGAGTTCCGCTCTGCAACCCCGGCCACACTGACAATCCACAATGCGGTGCGAAGGATGCCCCGCCTGCCTGGCCACGGTCACCTCATGGTGCTTCACCTGCGCATCGACATCCTGAACAACAGCGGTCACCCATGGATCGAATTCGAGTTCGAACTGCAGGAAGGGCGCGACCGGCCGAGCATCTTCGGCGACGGCCTTTCCTTCGACCAGCGCAACCACTCTCCGGAAGCTATCTTCTCCAGCGCATTTTCCCGTTTCGACCGCAGCTTCGAACCTTATGACCGGCTCTTGTTCTCCGGCGGACAGGTCGATCCGCTGACCACGGTGTCGTTCCAGTTCGTGATCACCGATTTCACGCCGCGGTGAACATTCTATCTGGTGCAAGACCCGCGTATTCCCTCATCCTGACTTGAAAATGCCGGCCGATACGCCGAATGTGGCTCCATGAGCGCAGCCACCCCTGACAGCATTGCCGATATCCACGCCCTGCTGGCCTTCTATGCCGAGGCGGGCGTGGACGAGGCGCTGGACGACATGCCGGCGAACCGATTCGAGGAGCGGGCCCCGCAGCCCCGACCTGCCGGCCTGCCAGCAACCGAAGAACAGGAACACCGACCGCAGGCCGGGCGACAGGCACCGTCGCCAAAGACATCACCCGCCGCACGCCCGCCAGCCCAGCCGGCCACCGTTCCGGACGGCCAGCAGATCGCCTTTGCGCGCGAGCTTGCGGCAGGCGCCGCAACGCTCGACGAACTGCGCGAGTGCATGGCCGGGTTCGAGGGATGCAATCTGAAATTCACCGCCAAGAACATGGTTTTTGCCGATGGCAACCCGCAGGCGAATGTGATGTTCGTCGGCGAGGCGCCAGGACGAGACGAGGATCTTGAAGGCAAGCCGTTCGTCGGGCGTTCAGGCCAGCTTCTGGACCGCATGCTGTCGGCCATCGGGCTCGACCGCAGCAGCGCCTATATTTCCAACGTCATCCCGTGGCGCCCGCCGGGCAACAGGGCGCCGACCCCGCAGGAAACCGAGATCTGCCGCCCCTTCATCGAACGGCACATCGAACTGGTCAAACCGAAAGTTCTCGTACATCTGGGTGGCGCTTCGGCCAAGACCCTTCTGAACACCACGGAAGGGATCCTGCGATTGCGCGGAAACTGGCGCATCTACAGCGGGGCCGCAGGACTGGAAATTCCGGCCATGCCGACATTGCATCCGGCCTATCTGCTGCGCACGCCGGCGCACAAGCGGCTGGCCTGGCGCGATTTTCTGGAAGTCAAGATGAAGCTGCGCGCGCTTTCATAGGCGCACGCCACCCATGCTTTGCCGCAGATTCAGCCCTGCGCAGGCGTGACCTTGACCGCCCTTGCCCGCTCCAGACCCAGCCGGCGCTCGCGGAAGATGATAAACAGCCCGGCGGCGACCACGATTGCGCCGCCGACCAGCATGTAGATGCCCGGCAGATCACCGAACATCACGTAACCGATGATGATAGCGAGGATGATCGAGGTGTATTCGAAGGGCGCGACCACCGAAATCTCGGCATGGCGATAGGCCGCGGTCATGAAGATCTGAGCCACGCCGCCGCAAATGCCACTCGCAATCAGCAGCATGGCCTGATGAGGCGTGATCGCTTCCCAGCCGAACGGCAGGGTGCCAAGCGAGATGATGCTTGCCATCAGCGAGAACCACAGCACGATGGTGGCGGTGCGCTCGCTGCCGACAAGATTACGCACAAGGATCGCCGCCAAAGCGGAGGTCGCCGCTCCCGCCAGCGCCGCGACCACTCCCATCACCTGCTGATCTTCCATCGCCCCGCCGGAGCGCAGCATGGTCAGTTCGGGCCACGAAATGATGATTACACCGACGAGCCCGATGGCGACGGCTCCCCATCTGTACATGCGGATCGGTTCGCCCAGAAACAGGGAACTGAACACGACGACCATCAAGGGCTGCGCATAATTCAGGGTGATCGCATCCGCCAGCGGCAGCCGTGCCAGTGCAAAGAAAATCAGTCCCATCGAACAAACGCCGACAAAGCCACGCGCCATATGCCCAAGGGGCCGTTCCGTTGCGAAAGCGGTTCTCAGCCTTCCCTTCAGGCCGAGGAAAAGAAGGATCGGAAACATCGCGAAGAAGGACCGGAAGAACACCACCTGCCCGGCCGGCAAGGCACCGGCTGCCTTGATGAACGAGGACATGCCAACGAAAATCACCACCGAAATGATTTTCAGACTAATGGCGGTCAGGGGCCGGCTGTTTTCAGGCGTGAGATTACTCAATTTGGTCCCGCATTCTTCGTCTGTGGACACTCCCCACCTGACGCAGGCTTCCCGACGCAGGCCCTCATCATGTAAAGAACACCAACCGGATTGTCTTGAGCCAAAAGGTGAAGGCGGGCTGCCACGACTGCATCGGGCGGGGAAGGAAAGAGAGCATATGCGTACAGATACAGGTCAGGTTTTCAGGCTCGAGGATTACCGGCCAAGCGACTACCTGATCCCCCGGACGCATCTGACCTTCCGGCTTGACCCGACCCGGACGATCGTGATTGCGCATCTGACCGTCGAAAGGCGCGTCGGCGTTGATCCATCCGCTCCGCTGATCCTTGATGGCGACGACCTCAATCTTAAGCGCCTCGAACTGGACGGCATCGCACACACGGCCCATGAAGCGACGCCCGAGCGCCTCGTGCTGAAGGATCTGCCCGAAACGGCACAGTTCCGGCTGACGATAGAAACCGAGCTGGAGCCTGACCGCAACAAGGCCCTGATGGGGCTCTATCGCTCCAATGGCGTTTACTGCACCCAGTGCGAACCGGAAGGCTTCCGCCGCATCAGCTATTTTCTGGACCGGCCGGATATCCTGTCGGTCTATCATGTTCGCATCGAAGCACCGCGCGCTGAGGCCCCGCTTCTGCTCTCGAACGGAAATCCCGTCGACAGCGGTGAACTCGACAATGGCCGGCATTTCGCCGAATGGCACGATCCCCACCCCAAGCCGTCCTACCTGTTCGCGCTGGTGGCAGGCGATCTCGGCTGCCTGCGCGACAGCTTCACCACCATGGGCGGCAGGAAGGTCGACCTCGGCATTTATGTCGAGCACGGCAAGGAGAGGCTTTCCGCCTATGCCATGGATGCCCTGAAACGGTCGATGAAATGGGACGAAGATGTCTTCGGGCGCGAATACGACCTTGATGTTTTCAACATCGTCGCCGTTTCCGATTTCAACATGGGCGCGATGGAGAACAAGGGCCTCAACATCTTCAACGACAAATATGTGCTGGCCGACGAAGCAACCGCGACCGACACCGATTTCGCCAATATCGAGGCGATCATCGCGCATGAATATTTCCACAATTGGACAGGCAACAGAATCACTTGCCGCGACTGGTTCCAGCTCTGCCTGAAGGAAGGCCTCACCGTTTTCCGCGACCATGAGTTCTCCGCCGACCAGCGCTCGCGCGGCGTGAAGCGCATCGCCGAGGTACGTACGCTGAAGGCGTTGCAGTTTCCCGAGGATCAGGGACCGCTGGCCCATCCGGTGCGGCCGCGCCGCTATCGCGAGATCAACAATTTCTACACGGCGACCGTCTACGAAAAGGGCTCCGAGGTGGTGCGCATGCTCGCCACCATTCTGGGCCGGGAAACGTTCCGGGCCGGCATGGACCTCTATTTCGAGCGCCATGATGGCGAGGCCTGCACGATCGAGGATTTCCTCAAAGTGTTCGAGGATGTCTCGGGCCAGGACCTTTCCCAGTTTGCCCTCTGGTACAACCAGTCGGGCACCCCCAACCTGACCATCAAACCGAGCTACGAGGCAGGCACGCTGACACTCGAAATCGAGCAGTCGGTGCCGCCCACTCCGTCCGAAAGCCGCAAGCGGCTCATGCACATTCCGCTGGCCTTCGGCCTCATAGGCAGCGACGGCAGGGAATTGCGGTGGAGCTCGGCGGAAGGCGGCACGGTGGACGGCGGCGTCATTCATGTGCGCAAGCGCAGCCAAAAGCTTCAGTTCCACGGCGTTGCCGAACGGCCGGTCCTGTCGCTCAACCGCGGCTTTTCAGCGCCCGTCACGCTCGCGGTCGAGCAGAAGCCGGAGGATCTGATCTTCCTCGCCCGCCATGACAGCGATCCCTTCGGGCGCTGGCAGGCGTTCAACACGCTGCTTACCGAGGCACTCATCGCGGCCTACAGATGCGTTCTCGGCGGCAAGGCAACGGTTTTCGAAGACAGCATCGCCCGGCTGGCCGGCTCCATAGCGGCCGATGACGATCTGGAACCAGCCTATCGCGCCCTTGCCATCACATTGCCGTCGGAAGCCGACGTTGCCCGCGATATCGGCAAGGATATCGATCCAGATGCCGTGCTTGTGGCCCGCAAGGCGCTGGTGGGCTCCATAGCAGGCGCCAACCGCGGCGGCTTCCATGCGCTTTACCAGCAGCTCCATGATACCGGACCTTTCAGTCCCGATGCCGCGGCTGCAGGACGGCGCGCCTTGCGCAACGTCCTGCTGGGTTACCTCGCCCGCAGCGATGACGGGGCCGACATCGCCGCAAGTCACTTCACGCACGCGACCAACATGACCGACCTGATCGCCGGCATGGGCACGCTTGCGCATGAGCATCCGGGATCGCCGCAGGCCCGGGCCGCCCTCGCCGATTTCGAGCGGCGCCATGCCGATATGCCTCTCGCCATGGACAAATGGTTCCAGATCCAGGCCACCGTGCCCGGCGAGCACGCGCTGGAGACGGTGCGCACCCTGATGCGGCATCCCTCCTTCTCCATCGACAACCCGAATCGGGTGCGGTCGCTGATGGGAAGCTTCTCCGCAGGCAACCAAAGCGGGTTTCACCGGGCGGATGGAGCGGCCTATCTGTTCTTCGCAGAGGCGCTGATGGATATCGACAAGCGCAACCCGCAACTCTCCGCCCGCCTTGCCACGGCGTTCCGGTCCTGGCGTTCGCTTGAGCCGATACGTCAGGAAAAAGCGCGGCAGGCACTGGTTTCCATGGTGAAAATGCCCGGCATATCAGTTGATCTCGGGGACATTGCCGAACGCTCTCTGGCGTAGTCATTCACCTGTCGCAACGATCTTTTTACGCCGTGCCTCTGGACAAGGCGAATCAGCTTTGATTCCTTAGGGACGATTCGGATGTTCGGTGTAGCCGGATCTTCAAACGGGACATAGTTGGGGAGTGCCATTTCATGGCGAAGGCGGACGCGTTCAGCGCGCCCGGTGGGATGTCTGTTGATCGGAAGGGCAAAGGCCTCGCCGGCAATGCACAGCTCATCGCCCAGCCGGCTTATCAGAAGCTGGTTGCTGCGGAGCCGTTCCTGCGCCGTCTCATTCCCGTGCTCATCGTCATTTTCCTGATTGTGGTGGCCGGCCTGCATTTCATTTCGCTGATGAACTGGCGCGACGACGTCGAGAACAGCGCCCGATCCGCACTCGCGCTCGCCTCCGGCCAGCTCATTACAGCTGATTTCAACAGCATGAGTCCGCAGGAACGGCTTGAGCAGGTCAGCCGCACCGCTTCGCTCTCCGAGGGCCATGTGCTGGCCTTCACGAATGAGAAGTTCACCGTTTCGGCCGTAACGCCGCGCTCCACGCGCTGGTATGGCCGCGCACTGGACGAGATTGTAAGCGACGGCCAGCCGCTTTTCCTGTTCGGCGAGCGGGCCGGTGTCATCCCCGTCAAAATCGACGGCACCGACTGGTTCGCGGCTGTGGCCATCGACACCACTGAAAAGCGGGCTGCGGCCGCGCTGATTCCGCAGGATGCGGTTTTCGCACAATGGCGCCGGACCGTGTCACTGAACGTTTCCCTGTTCGTGCTGACGGCAAGCGTGCTGATCGTCATCCTCTACGCCTATTTCAGCCAGGCGGCCCGGGCGCAGGCTGCCGACCGCGTCTATCTGGAAGGGCAGCAGCGCATAGACATGGCGCTGGTGCGCGGCCGCTGCGGCCTGTGGGACTGGGACATGGTGCGCGGCAAGATGTACTGGTCGCCCTCCATGTACGACATGCTGGGTTACGAGCCCTGCGACGCCATGCTTTCCTTCGGCGAGGTCGACCGCATCATCCATCCAGACGACGGCAATCTGTTCGAGATCGCCAATCGTGTCATGGCCCGCGAGATCGATCAGATCGACCGGGTGTTCCGCATGCGCCACGCCAATGGCCAGTGGGTGTGGATGCGGGTACGCGCGCAGGTCGTCGACCCGGATGCGTCCGAAATCCAGCTCATCGGTATCTCGATGGACGTGAGCGAGCAGCGCCATCTCGCCCTGCGCTCGGAAGCGGCCGACCTGCGGTTGCGCACCGCGATCGAGAACATCACCGAATCCTTCGTGCTATGGGACCCAGCCGACCGGCTGGTGATGTGCAACTCAAAATTCCAGCAGGACAACGGCCTCTCCGACCATGACGTGGTGCCGGGTGCGCATCGCGTGGCACTGGAGGAACGGATGCAGGCCTTCGCCTCCGAGCGCAGGCTTGCCAATGTCAACGGCCCACGCGGCGGCACCACCTATGAGCGCCAGCTTGCGGATGGCCGCTGGCTGCAGGTCAACGAACTGAAGACGCGCGACGGCGGCACAGTGGCGGTCGGCTCCGACATCACTCAGATTCGCCAGCATCAGGACAAGCTGCTCGACAGCGAACGCCGGCTGATGGCAACGATCCACGACCTCAGCCTCGCGCGCCGCGCCGAAGAGGAAAAGGCACGCGAACTGGCCGAGCTGAACCGCAAATACATCAAGGAAAAGGACCGCGCCGAGGCTGCGAACCAGGCCAAGTCCGAATTCCTCGCCAACATGTCGCATGAGCTGCGAACCCCGCTCAACGCCATCATCGGCTTCTCTGAACTGATGGCGCAGAAGCTGTTCGGCCCGCTGGGATCCGACCGCTATGAGGAATATGCGACCGACATCAATTCCAGCGGCAAATATCTGCTCGGGGTGATTAACGACATTCTCGACATGTCGAAGATCGAGGCCGGCCAGTTCTCGATGGACCGCGAGGAGATCGACCTGTGCCCGCTCATCCGCGAGACTGTGCGGGTGGTGTCCCTGCAGGCAGCGGAAAAGAAGATCACGGTCGAAACCAAGATCGCCGAAACCCTCAAGCTCTACGCCGACCGCCGCGCCATCAAGCAGATCGCGCTCAACCTGTTGTCGAACGCGGTCAAGTTCACCGGCGAAGGCGGACGCATTTCCGTTCGCGCACGCCATGCGTCGGGTGCGCTGATCCTGTCGATCGAGGACAATGGCTGCGGTATTCCCAGGCATGCGCTGAAGAAGCTGGGCCGCCCCTTCGAGCAGGTGCAGAATCAGTTCTCAAAGAACCACACCGGATCCGGCCTCGGCCTCGCTATCTCGCGCTCGCTGGCGGAACTGCATGGCGGCGCGCTCAAGATCCGCTCCACCGAAGGCACGGGCACCATCGTTTCCGTGAGGATCCCGGCCACGTCAAAGAAGAAGCCCGCCGGTCAACCCTTGAAAGCTGCGGCCTGACTACCCGGCCTTGCCGCCGATGATCCGATCGAAATCGTCTCGTACCGTTTCCGACATATCCCTGAGCTGGGCCTCCATGACGGAGAAATCCGGCATCGCGGTAACCGCCATTAGCAGATCGGCAAGCCCGGGCGGAACATCTTCCTTGTCGAAATGTCCGGTCAGGCACAGACGGATGATCTGCGTCAGTGACAGATAGAAGGCGAAAGCCTGCATCAGATTTTCGCGCATGCCGGCATCGGCATAGTCGGGTGCCAGATTAGCGAGAACATCGACCGTTGCTGTTGTTCCGGGCTTTCCGGTGAATTTTCCGGTCAGAACCGCCACCTGCGCGATGAATTCCAGGTCGATCAGTCCTCCCGGGATGAGCTTGATATCCCACAGATCGTGCGGCGGCTTTTCCTCGTCGATCATGCGGCGCATCTTCAAAGCCTCGTCGCGCACTTTCGCCGCGTCGCGGGGCTGGGCAAGGATGTCGGCGACCTCCGCCGCTATGTCGGCACAAAGCTGGCCGTCGCCGGCCACCGGACGTGCCCGGGTCAGCGCCATCTGCTCCCAGACCCAGGCTTCCTGCCGCTGATATTTGCGGAACGCATCCATATGGGTCGCCACCGGCCCCTTGTTGCCGGAAGGGCGCAGGCGCAGGTCGAGCTCGTAAAGAACCCCCTCGGCAGTCGGGGCCGAGACCGCCGCGATCAGTCGCTGCGTAAGTCGGGTGTAATAGTGGGCGGGCGCGAGCGGCTTGTCGCCGTCCGATTCCTCCGCCTCCGGATCGTGATCGTAGAGAAGGATCAGGTCCACGTCCGAACCGGCGGTGAGCTCCTGACTGCCGAGCTTGCCCATGCCGAGCAATGCCACCCGGCCCTGTGCAATGCGGCCATGACGCCTCTCGAATTCCGCCGAGACGGCATCGAGCGCCGCACCAAGGGTGAGATCGGCAAGGTCCGAGAAAGCCCGCCCCGCCTTGCGCGCATTGATGGAGCCGGCGAGAAGCCGCACGCCGATGAGGAATTTCTGTTCGGCCGCAAAGATGCGCAGCCGGTCGAGCAGTTCCTCGTAAGGCCGGTCGCCGTCCAGAAAGGCGGTGAGCCGTGCGGCCAGATAGGCCCGGTCGGGCAATTCGCTGAGCAGTGCCGGATCGAGCAGCCCGTCAAACACATGCGGGCGCCGGGTGATGATGGCAGCCAGACGCGGAGCTGCCCCCATGATCGTCGCCATGAGGCGCAGCAGCGCCGGATTGGATTGCAGCAGCGAAAAGAGCTGCAACCCGGCCGGCAGGCCGGACAGGAACTCATCGAAGCGCATCAGCGCCTCGTCGGCGCGCCGCGTTTTGCCGAAGGCTTCCAGCAAGGCCGGTGTCAGCTCCGTCAGCCGCTCGCGCGCCTCGGCGGAGCGCGTGACGCGATAGCGGCCGAAATGCCAGGCGCGGATGACGCGGCAGATGTCGCTGGGGCGCTGGAAGCCCAGCGTGTGCAGCGTCTGCAAGGTGTCGGGGTCGTCGACATCGCCGGTGAAGACGAGATTGCCGACACCGGACGAAAGCTCGGGCGCCGCCTCGAAGAGCGCGGCGTAGTGGCCCTCGACCTCTATCAGAGAAGCGCGAAACGCCTGCGAGAACGCATCGGCGCTGCCGAAGCTCATCATGTGGGCAATTCGCTCCAGCCCCTCGTCATCCTCCGGCAGCATATGGGTCTGCTCGTCGGCGACCATCTGGATTGCATGCTCGACACGCCGCAGGAACCAGTACTGGCGGGTGAGCGCATCGCGCGCGTCCTCCGTGATCCAGCCATTGCCTGCGAGCTGAGCGAGCATGGGCACGGTCTCGCGGCCCCGCAGCTCGGGAAAGCGCCCGCCCGCTATGAGCTGCTGGGTCTGGACGAAGAACTCGATCTCGCGGATGCCGCCGCGCCCGAGCTTGACATTGTGGCCTTTCACGGCGATTTCGCCGTGCCCCTTATGGGCATGGATCTGGCGCTTTATGGAGTGAACGTCAGCGATCGCAGCGTAGTCCATATATTTGCGCCAGACATAGGGGCGCAACTCTTTCAGGAAGGCTTCGCCGGCGGCAATGTCGCCGGCCACCGGCCGCGCCTTGATCATGGCCGCACGCTCCCAGTTCTGGCCGCGCCCTTCATAGTAATTGAGGGCCGCGCCCACCGGAATGGCGAGCGGGGTGGAGCCGGGATCGGGGCGCAGCCTCAGGTCGGTGCGGAACACATAGCCGTGCTCGGTGCGGTCCTGCATGATGCGCACCAGACGCCGCGCAAGCCGCGAGAAAACATCCGTCGCCTCCATCGGGTCGCCGACCACCGCCTTGTGATCGAAGAACAGAATGAGGTCGATATCGGAGGAAAAGTTGAGCTCGTGCGCGCCGAGCTTGCCCATGCCGAGCACGATAAGGCCGCTGTCGCGCGCGGGCTCCTTCGGGTCCGGCAGCTTCACCTTTCCCTGCCGGTCGAGATCGGCCAGCAGGAAAGCGCATGCGGCGCGAACACAGCCTTCGGCCAGCACGCTGAGGCGAAAGACGGTCGTCCGGGTGTCGGCCTCCCCGGCAAGGTCGGCCAGAGCGATCAGGAAATGTGCCTCGGTCTTGAGGAGGCGAAGCCGTTTCATGAGTTCGGCTTCCGAAATCCCCTCGCCTTGCCACGAAGCATCTATGTCGGCGGCGATCGCCTCCAGCCGTTCAGCAACCGTCTGCTCGAAAAGAGCGTCGAGCATGCGGGGTCTGCGCCGCGCCAGATCACGCAGGAAAGGCGACAGATCGAAAACCGCAGCCAGAAAGCGGCGGGCATCGCTGTCATGGGCCAGGAATTCCGCAAGGCGGGGCAGATCGCTTTCCGCGGCACTGGCGGCGATATCGCCGAGCACGGCTCCGGCATGGCTTTCATCGAGCGGCCTGAGTTGCAGCGAGGGGTTCAGCAGCAGCACGGATGCGGCGCGGTCGGCCACGGATGTGGAAGCCATAGGGGGTCAGGACCTGTCCTTGTCGGGAAACACCATGACCACGGATAATCCGGGATCAGCAGGCAAAAGATCAAGCCTGCCGCCATGAAATTTCATCACAGCGCCCGCGAGACTGAGGCCAAGCCCTGATCCCGGCTGCGAGCGGCTTTTTTCCAGCCGCACGAAACGCTCCGTCGCGCGCACGCGATCCTCGGCGTCCGGGATGCCGTGGCCGTTGTCCGTCACCGAAAGCCGGATCTCGCCATCGGCGCGTTCGAGCCTGACGCTCACACGCGGGCCTGTATCGGCATCCGCCGAATACTTGATGGCGTTGTCGACGATGTTGGACAGCGCCTGAGCGATCAGTTCGCGGTTGCCGCTGATGGTCGTCGCCTCCATCGGTCCGGCTTCCAGCGCAACGCCGCTGTCCTCGGCAAGAGGCTCGTAAAGCTCGACGACATCGCGGACGGCTTCCGCGAGGTCCACACCGGTCATGCTCTCGGCCGAATAGCCTGCCTCCAGCCGGGAGATCATCAGGATTGCGTTGAACGTCTTGATGAGCTGATCCGATTCGGCAATCGTGGCTTCAAGTGCCGCGCGGTAGTCGGCGGGCTTCTGCTTGCCGGCCAGAGTTGCCTCGGCCCGGTTGCGAATTCGCGTCAGCGGCGTCTTCAGGTCGTGGGCGATGTTGTCGGAAACCTGCTTCAGCCCCTCGTTGAGGGTGTCGATACGCGTCAGCATGGCGTTGAGATTTTCCGACAGTCGGTCGAACTCGTCGCCGGCCCCGGTCGTCGGCAAGCGACCGCTGAGATCGCCCCCCATGATGCGGCGGCTGGCGGCAGAAATGCCGTCGATGCGCTTGAGGGCGGCGCGGCCCACGAAGAACCAGATGACAATGCCGCCGATGCCCATCATGCCCAGCGCCAGCATCAGCGAATGGTTGACCACCTCGCGGAAGCGCTGCGGCTCGCCCAGATCGCGGCCAACCAGCAGGATCATCTGGTTTGGAAGGCGCAGCACCAGCGCCAGCGCATCATGCCCGCGCACCTGCGCGCGCTGCGTCTCGTTCTGGCCGTTTTCGGCCCGTTGACGTTCCGCCTCGGTCTCGCCGTACCGGCGATAATAGAAGGATCTCGTCGTCCAGCCCTCCGTTTCCAGAACGCCGGGTTCGAGGCTTTCAACGTTGCCTGTGAGAATCTGGCCATTGGCGTCGGCCAGAAGGTAAAGATTGGCGCCCGGCTGGCGGGCCCGCTGCTCGACCACCCGCACCAATGTCGGCAGGCCGCCGCGCTGATAGGCACGGCCAAGGCTCAGAACTTCTTCATTGATGGTTTCCTGCGTCTGCGTGGTCAGCATGCGCACCGACAGCGAGGTCATGTAGAAAACCAGCAGGATGGCGCAGAGGGCAAAAAGAAGCAGGAAAAGCGCTGAAAGCCGCGCCGCCGTTGTTTTCATGATGGCTGGCATCGGCAGCGCCATGGCCCTCAGCCGTGCTTCAGCATGTAGCCGGCACCACGCACGGTGTGCAGGATCGGCTTGTCGAATCCCTTCTCGATTTTGCCACGCAAGCGGGAAACATGCACGTCGATGACGTTGGTCTGCGGATCGAAATGATAATCCCAGACATTCTCCAGCAGCATGGTGCGCGTGACCACCTGCCCGGCATGGCGCATCAGATATTCCAGCAGCCGGAATTCGCGCGGCTGGAGGGTGATTTCCTGCCCTGCCCGCCTGACGGAATGGGACAGGCGATCAAGCTCGAGATCGCCGACGCGGTAAACGGTTTCGCTCTCGCGGCTGCCGGCGCGCCGGTTCAGAACCTCGACGCGAGCCAGCAATTCGGTAAAGGCATAGGGCTTGGTGAGATAGTCGTCTCCGCCGGCGCGAAGGCCGGTCACCCGGTCATCTACTTCGCCCAGCGCCGACAGGATAAGTACAGGCGTCGTATTCCCCCGCGAACGCAGGCCAGCAATGACGGACAGGCCGTCGCGCCGCGGCAGCATGCGGTCGACCACCATCACGTCATAGTCGCCGGCATCGGCCAGCGCAAAGCCGGTTTCACCGTCGCCGGCGACATGGGCGGTGTGGCCGGCTTCCGAAAAAGCCTTCTCAAGATAGTCCGCCGCTTCGCGGTCGTCTTCAATGACGAGAATCTTCATCGCATCACTATAGGTGATTCCGGCATTCATGGTGGAGGGTTGCCCGTTCCGGGGTTAGCTCGGAAGAATTGCCGGCCGCTGCACCATTGTGCAGCGGCCGGGAGCGGGGTCAGCCCTGATTGATGGGCAGCGCCACGAAGCGGTTGGCGGAGTCGCGGCTGATCTGCACCAGCACGGATTTGCGGCCCGCCTTGGCGGCCGTGTCCATGGCGTCGGTAACGTCCTTGACGCTGGTGACGTCTTCGGAATTCACCGCCGTGATGACATCACCGGTACGGATACCGCGATCGGCAGCATCGCTGTCGGGATCGACATCGGTAACGACAAGGCCCTTCCCGTCATCCGCGGTCGTCACGGTGAGACCAAGATCGGCCAGTGTATCGGAGGAAGAGGCCGATGGCGCGGAATTGTCAGCCGATGCCTGCTTGTCCGCGCCCGGAAGCGCCCCAAGCTCGACCTTCACTGTTTCCGCCTTGCCATTACGCCACACGTTCATGTCAACGGTGGTCCCCGGCGCATAGCCGGCAATCACCCGGGCCAGATCGCGGGAGGACGATACATCCTTGCCGTTCACCTGCGTGATGACATCACCGGAGACAATGCCGGCCTTCTTCGCGGGGCTGTCGTCCTGCGCATTCGCGACGATTGCACCCTTGTCGGACTGCAGCCCGAGCGATTCGGCGATTTCCTTGGTGACCGGCTGGATTTCTACGCCGAGCCAGCCACGGGAAACCGACCCGTCCTTGATCAGGCCTTCGACAACCTGCTTCGCGGTGGAGGCAGGGATTGCGAAGGCGATGCCGACATTGCCGCCCGAGGGCGAGAAGATGGCGGTATTGATGCCGACAACCTGACCACTGAGGTTGAAAGCGGGACCGCCGGAATTGCCGCGGTTCACGGCAGCGTCGATCTGGATGAAGTCATCATAGGGACCGGCGCCGATGTCACGGCCACGCGCTGAGACAATGCCGGCCGTCACCGTGCCGCCAAGGCCGAACGGATTGCCGACAGCGACCACCCAGTCACCGACGCGCACGTTGGAGTCGTCGGCAAAGTCGACATAGGTGAATTTGGTATCGCTATCGACCTTGAGCACGGCCAGATCGGTGCGCTCATCCTTGCCGACCAGCTTGGCGTCGAGTTCCTTGCCGTCATTGGTGACGATGGTGAACTCCGTTCCGTTGTCGACAACATGGTTGTTGGTGACAAGATACCCGTCCTCGGAGATGAAGAAGCCGGAGCCCTGCGCCACAGGACGCGGCTTGGCCGGACCGCGGCGTTCTGCGCGCGGATGGGAATCACGATCACCGAAACCGCGGAATTCGCGGAAGAAGCGACGCATGGGATGATCGGGGGGCAAGTTGCCGAAGCCTTCTTCGGGGAAGCCGAAGCTCTGGCCGCGATCGGAGGTCTGCTCGACCTTGGCCTTGACGCGGACGCTGACGACTGCCGGCGTCACATTGGACACGACGTCGGCGAAACTGGGAACCTGAGGCGCTTCGACGCGAACGGCCTCGGCGAGCACAGGGGCGGTGCCGGCAGTTACGGCGGTAAAGCCAACGGCGCCGGCAATGGCGAGGGAAGCAGCGGCAGCAGCAAGGCTCCTGCTCCTGCGGGAAACCACATGTGAGATGCTGGTCATCAATCTCGATCCTTCTTGCACTGGATGCTTATGAAGCATCATTGCAGGCAGAGATAGGACACGGGACCTTACGGCGCCATTTCCGCTTGATGAAACTTTGTTAATGTTGCGAAGGAGGATCGCGGCGCAGCACTTCTTCAAGCGCAGCGCGTTCATCGTCACTGAGGCCTGCCTCTGCCACCGGACGCCTGCGCCGCGAGGCAAGCAGCACGAACGCGCCACCCGCAACGAGAAGGGCAAAGGGTGCGATCCACAAAAGCATGGTCTGCGTATTGAAGCGCGGCCTGAGCAGCACGAACTCGCCATAGCGGGAAACGACGAAATCGACCACCTGCTTATCCGAGTCACCGGCTTCAAGCCTCTCGCGCACAAGCACGCGCAGATCGCGGGCCAGATCGGCATCCGAATCGTCGATAGACTGGTTCTGGCAGACCAGACAGCGCAGGCCGGCGGAGATATCGCGCGCCCGCTGCTCAAGCGCGGGGTCAGCGAGAATCTCGTCTGGCGTCACCGCCCGCGCCGCCGGCGAAAGCAGTACGGCAGCACAGACTATGGCAAAGGCCGTGCGACGCATCATGTCAGGCCGCTCCCGCAACAGGGGCCGCTGCACTCTTCCTGCCGCGACGCGCGGGCGCGCCGACACGCAGGCGTCTGTCCAGCAACGACATCGTGCCGCCAGCCATCATGACGAGGCCACCGCCCCAGATCAGGATGACGAAAGGCTTCCACCAGATACGCACGACCATGCCGTTGCTGGTGTCCTCGCCAATGGAAATGTAGAGCTGGCTGAAACCCAGCGTGGCGATGCCGGCCTCCGTCGTGTTCATCCGGCGCACCGGATAAAAGCGCCGCGACGACCAGATTTCGCGGCGCACTTCACCAGCAGGGCCAAGCAATGAGAAATGCGCCCGCTCATCATTGTAGTTGGGGCCGCGAACCTCGACCACATTGTCGAAACGCACCCTTTTGCCGGACAGCTCCGTAATCTCGCCCGGCTTCATGGTGAGCACGCTTTCGGTGCCGAAGCAGATGGCGCCGACCAGCCCGAGCACCGTCAGGCCGAGCCCGAGATGGGCGAGAGCGGTTCCGAAAACGGAACGCGGCAGACCGATGAACCGTCTCACCGCAACGGAAGGGCTTACATTGCCGATACCGGCCTTGATGGCCAGATCCGTCAGCGCTCCCAGCACCAGCCAGACCGCCAGCCCCACGCCGAAGGCGGCAATGGCGGAAGAACCGTCGATCAGGAACGCGGTGACCAGTGCTGCGATCAGGGCAGCGCCAAAGGCGAACATCAGCCTCTGTGCTGCGGCCATCACATCGCCGCGCTTCCACGCCAGCAGCGGACCGAACGGCACCAGAAGAAGCAGCGGCACCATCAGGGGAATGAAGGTGAGATTGAAGAAAGGCGGCCCGACGGAGATCTTGTCGCCGGAAATGGCTTCGACCAGTAACGGATAAAGCGTGCCGATGAACACCGTTGCCGTCGCGGTGGTCAGGAACAGATTGTTCAGCACGAGCGCGCCTTCGCGGGAGATCGGCTGGAACAGCCCGCCCTGCGTCAGCGACGGAGCCCGCCATGCGAACAGCGCCAGCGAGCCGCCGATGAACAGCATCAATATGCACAGGATGAACACCCCGCGCGAGGGATCGGTAGCGAATGCGTGAACGGAAGTCAGCACGCCCGAACGGACAAGGAAGGTGCCGAGCAGCGACAGCGAAAAGGTAAGGATCGCCAGCAGCAGCGTCCAGATCTTGAGTGCCGAACGCTTTTCCATGACGATGGCTGAATGCAGCAGCGCTGTTCCGGCCAGCCATGGCATGAAGGAGGCGTTCTCGACCGGGTCCCAGAACCAGAAGCCGCCCCAGCCCAGTTCGTAATAGGCCCAGTAGGAGCCCATCGCGATGCCGCCTGTCAGGAACACCCACGCAACCAGTGTCCAAGGGCGCACCCAGCGCGCCCAGGCTGCGTCGATGCGCCCCTCGATCAATGCTGCAACCGAAAAGGCAAAGCAGATCGAGAATCCGACATAGCCGAGATAGAGAAGCGGCGGGTGAATGGCGAGGCCGATATCCTGAAGGATCGGGTTGAGATCCCGCCCCTCTATCGGCGCTGGAGACATGCGGGTGAAGGGGTTCGACGTAATGAGAATGAACAGGAAGAAAGCAACCCCGACAGCTCCCTGCACGGCCAGAACGGTGGCCTTGAGGGATGCGGGCAGATTGTTGCCGAACAGGGCAACAAGCGCGCCGAAGAAAGTCAGGATCAGCACCCACAGGAGCATTGAGCCTTCATGATTTCCCCACACGCCGGTGATCTTGTAAAGCATCGGCTTCGCCGAATGAGAGTTCTCCCATACCGTTTGCAGGGAAAAATCCGACTGGGCATAGGCGACCGTCAGGACGACGAAGGACAACGCCGTGAAGGCGAAACCCGCAAGCGTCACGGGTATGGCCGCCGCCATCATGCGCTCGTCGCCGGCGCGCGCGCCGATCAGCGGAACAGTCATCTGCACAAGGCCCAGCGCCAGTGCCAGAATAAGCGCGAAGTGACCGATCTCAACCATGACGCCGCCTACTCATTGTGTTGCCACAAGCCCTTTTCCTTCAGGCTGTCGGCAACTTCCTTGGGCATGTAGTTTTCGTCATGCTTGGCCAGAACGGTGTCTGCGACAAACCCGCCATCGGCCCCGAAGGCGCCCTCGGTGATGACGCCCTGCTCCTCGCGGAACAGGTCGGGGAGAATGCCCTTGTATGTGACCTTAACCGTCTCGGCGATGTCGGTGACGGCAAAGGTCACGGACGCATCCTCGCCACGAACAATGGAGCCCTTCTCCACGATGCCGCCAAGGCGGATACGCTGACCGGGCTGCAATCCGGCGGCGGCAAGATCGCCCGGCGTGTAGAAATAGGATGCCTTCTGCCCAAGCGCCACGAAGGTCAGCGCCGTGGCAGCGCCGAGAAAAGCCAATCCTCCGATAATGACAGCTAGCCGTTTCTGCTTGCGGGTCATAAACCTTATTCCGTCATTTTCAGGCCATTTGCCGAGGCGAAGGCGACAAGCATGCGTGCCTCTTCGCTTTGAGGTCCGAAAGCCGCGGACGCACGGGCCAGCGCGTCTCTGGCTTTTTCTTCGTCACCGAGCACCAGATGCGAGCGGATGAGCTGCTTCCAGCCCTCGGCATCCTTGGGATTCTCACGCAGGCGTTCGTCCAGCCGCTCCACCATTCCGGCGATCATATCAGCACGGTCGCCAGCCGACATCCCCGCGGCGGCCTCGACCTCGTCCTGACCGGGGCCTCGCGCAACCGGCGCCTGCCCTGCCTGCACAAGGGCCTGCTCGGCCGCATTGCGCCAGGGCGAACCTTCCGGCAGGTCATCTCGCATCCGGGTCCAGCCTGCGACCGCCTCATCCATATGTCCATCCTGTGCGGAGGCCATCGCCACGAAGAAGCGTGCTTTCGGATTGGCGGCATCGTGCTTCAGCGCCATGGCGAAAGCGGCGCGCGCGTCGTCGGCTATCCTGCCACCTGCCATATTGATCCTCGCCTCGCCCAGGCCGGCCTGCCGGTCGGCGCTCGAACCAAGAAGCTTGATGGCGTTTTCATAGGCCAGCGAGGCTTCGGCAAAACGCTGTGTACGCATGTAGATGGGCGCCAGCACGTCCCAGCCTTTGCCATCGGAAGGATTGGACGCCAGATGCGCCTCGGCGCGGGCCACGAGTTCCTCAACCGTGCTCTCGGCAGGATTTCTGGTCAGCCGCTCGCTCAGCGGCTGCGACGGCAGATCGGGCGAGCCCAGATTGGCATAGATAGTCCAGCTGATCAGCGGAACAGCCAGCACCGCCCCGGCCGAAACCAGACGAAGCCCTGTGCCGCCGCGGGAAACAGAAGCCGGTGCAGAAGACGTATCGCCGAGGCGCAGGATACGACGCCCGATTTCAGCGCGTGCCTGCTCCGCTTCCGAAGCGAGGATCAGGCCCCGCGCCAGATCGCGGTCCAGTTCCGCAAGCTGGTCCCGATAAACCTCGAGATCGTGCCCGGTACCTGACTTGTCGGATTCGGATCGTGCTGCGAGAGGCAGCAAAACCGCCAGACTCGCGCCCAAAGTCAAGACAGCGGAAAGGACCCAGAACAACATTCCGACTAAATAGCCTCAGCGCTCCGGACTGCCAACATCACGGGCCTGCGACCCTTTGACGAATCTGCGGGAGCGCCGGCTGGGAACTACCCATCGTTCAGGTCAGCGGTGTCCAGCTCCCGTCTGAATTCCGGCAGGCTGTGCCGCGCGCGGTGGCTCCGGCGCCCCCGGTGTAAACCGTGTGCGTGTATTGCCGGCAATCCTGCGAACCAACGCGATAGGGCTGCGCGGCCACCACTTCGCCGTAACGGTTGGGCTGGCTGCCTTTCCATGTTACGGGCTGGCCGCTTGCGGTGTATTCAAGAGCCTTATACTCGGCTTCCAGCCCATTACGTCGCTCGGCGCCGCTCAGCCCGGAACCTATCGCGCCGCTGACGAGACCGCCACCCATTGCCGAAATTACCGTGGAAGACAGTTGCCCGCCGGGCTGTGCCGTCCCGCCGCTACGGCCTATCCCTGTCGTGCTGCAGCCGGCCAGCATGAGGGAGCCTGCAACCAGAACCAGACGAACGCTCATTTTATCCCCTGCCCGCTAACACTATATTTTCCGGACGTGATACGCATTAATATCCCACTTTGGCTGAAATTGGGTTCGCCACAAGGTCAAGCATCACTCAATTTTCCGTAGTTGAATCGCAACCTTGAGCCCACCCAGGCCTGCGCGCTCCAGATAAAGCTTTCCACCATATTCATTGACAAGGTCTGTCACGATCGACAGGCCAAGGCCGGTTCCGGGCTTGCTTTCATCCAGACGACGTCCCCGTTTCAGGGCCTCACGCGCCTTGTCTTCCGGGATTCCCGGCCCATCATCTTCGATGACAATCTCGAGCAGATCGGGCTGGTCTTCCACCTCAGGCAGGGATTTTACGGATATCGAAACCTTGCTTCGCGCCCACTTCATCGCATTCTCAAGCAGGTTTCCAAGCATCTCTTCGAGATCTTCGCGCTCCCCGGCGAAGACAAGCTCTTCGTCCGGAAGGGAAACGGAAATGGCCATGTTCGGGTTTAGCTTGCCCATGACCCTCGCAAGACGCTCGATGATCGGCCTGACCGGCGTGCGATAAACCACGCTGTCGCGCTGCGCGGCCACGCGGGCGCGTTGCAGATAATGTTCTACCTGCTGCTGCATCGAGGCGGCCTGCTCCGAAAACAGCCGGCCTTTTTCACCACCCAGCGCCCGCCCTTCATTGAGCATCACCGCCAGCGGCGTCTTCAGCGAATGGGCCAGATTGCCGACCTGCGTTCGCGAGCGCTCGACGATGCGGCGGTTGTTCTCGATCAGCGCATTGGTTTCGTTGGCGAGCGGTTCGATTTCCGCCGGGAAGCGGCCATCCAGCCTCTGTGCCGTTCCCTCGCGAACCATGGCGAGTGCATCGCGAACCTTGCGCAGCGGTTTCAGGCCATACAGAATGGCGATTGCGTTTATGGCGATCATGCCAAGACCGAATATGGAGAGATAAACCAGCAGACGACGCTGGAATGCCGCGATTTCCTGTTCCAGCTCGCTTTCGTTGCCCATCACACGAAAACGGGCGATCTGGTTACCAGTGTCCAGAACGAATTCGCTCTCGAAAACAGCGAGGCGCTCGCCGGCAAGACCGTCGGCCATATAGCTGCGCTGAAATTCGACATTGAAGGGCACTTCCGAAGTGCTTGGCGAGGGGATGGCTCCCGTCATGGACGACGAGCGCAGGCCACCCGTGATCCCGTTCGATGCCGGCTCCACCGACCAGTACCAGCCGGATCGCGGCTCGGAAAAGCGCAGGTCGCCAAGATCAGGCGCGCCCGTCAGGGCACCGCTCTCCGAGACGCCGACCGATCCGATCAGGTTGAACAGATGGGCGGAGAGAAGGCTGTCAAACCCCCGTTCGCTGGCCTGCCGGTAGAGGGTGGTGATGAGGGTGAACACGACGATCTGCGCCAGAACCGCCCAGATAGTCGAGAAAGCTATGACCCGGAAGGTCAGAGAGCGCGGCCAGAAGCGCATCCGCCCAAAAACGCCGGAACGTTTGCCTGTGCGCATCCGTGGACTGGCAGGCTGACCGGTCGACTTCAAGCCTCAGGCTCTCGAATGCGGTAGCCCATGCCGCGCACGGTTTCGATCAGGTCAACGCCCAGCTTCTTGCGCAATCGGCCCACGAACACCTCGATCGTATTGGAATCGCGATCGAAATCCTGATCGTAGAGATGCTCGACCAGTTCGGTTCGCGAAACCACCTCGCCCATATGGTGCATCAGATAGGCCAGCAGGCGGAACTCCAGCGACGTAAGTTTCAGAGGAACACCGTCGACATCCGCCTTGGACGACTTTGTGTCGAGCCGCAGGGGACCGCAGACGAGTTCAGATGAGGCATGGCCGGCGGCTCGCCTTATCAGCGCGCGGAGCCGGGCCAGAACCTCTTCGATGTGAAAGGGCTTTGCGACATAATCGTCGGCGCCGGCATCGATACCGGCAACCTTGTCGCTCCACCGGTCACGGGCGGTAAGCATGAGAACCGGCATCTTGCGGCCATCGCGGCGCCACCGCTCCACCACGCTGATCCCATCCATCTGCGGCAGGCCGATGTCCAGCACGACAGCGTCGTAAGGCTCGGTATCACCAAGAAAATGGCCTTCCTCGCCGTCAAAGGCCTTGTCCACGACATAGCCGGCATCAAGCAGCGCGTCGGCAATCTGCCTGTTCAGATCCACATCATCTTCGACGACGAGCACACGCATTGAAAACGATCCTGCCTGTAACGGCCAGTCGGCCAGGGTCCTGCCAGCTATAGAGCGATTCCGGAATCATTGAAATGAAACGCGAATCATCCTTTCGGGACAACGATCTCGGTTCGGCGGGGCCGCTCGCCGTCCTTACCGGGCACCAGCACCACAATGACGCAGACCGCCTGCCCGCCCTTGTTGGCTTCGGAAGCCTTGGCCAGCGTGCCGCCGTTCTGGGCCGCCACCTGCTGGCCGATCGAATAGCAATCGGCAGCGGCGGCGGGCGGCGCCAGCATGGCGCCGGCGCAAATCGCCAGCATCGTTGCCCGGATCATGTTTCTGAACTTTTCCATACTCAACGTTCTAACCCGCCATGGCTGAACGCGAAATGAATACCGAACCCACTGCGCATCTCCCCCCAACCAGGCATTTGCACAAAAAAGGCCTCAGGCGAGGCAATGTTTCATGATCCTAACCTATCCTGTCCTTTGCAGACAACCTGCCGATGATTGCAATAAGTCCGGCAACTGCACTCACCCCCTGCAAAAGCGTGTCGGTGATCAGGGTGCCGTCGGCAGCATCGAAGGGCGATCCGGCAGCACCTGCCACACCCGTCAGAACCGCCACAGCCGATGCCCAGATGGTGCGCGAAAGATACCAGGGTTTGGTCTCAGTCATTGACTGTTCCTTTCTCAAACCGTTTTTTCAGATGATTTTCAGATGGGAAGAGCTGGGGATTCCCCAGCCGGTCGGCCCGCCTGCCTGACGAACCGTCACTTCCAGCGCTCCGGGGCGAACACCGAAATCCGCTGCGATCAGGGCTTCGGGATAAAGCCAGTTCGGCTGTGGGGTGGAGAGCGTCCGCACTGTCTCGCCGCCCGGACCTGCGATCTCGATCCTGTATTCTTCCTTTTCCTCGCCAAGCGGAATGTCGGGAAGATCCCAGCCGTCGGCATCGAGGCGTCCGCGACGTTTCCAGGAAAGCATGACATCCGCTCCGGCAAGACGCGCGCGGACATGAACCGGCGCCAGTGGAATCCGGGCCCGCAGGCCTCCGATCTGGCGGCTGGTTGCAAAATGCAGATCGGAGATGTCAGTTGCCGCCGGCCCGATCTTCCAGTTCAGCTCCAAACCGATTTCAGATGGTCCCAGACCGGCCGGCACGACCGCATCGTCGAGGATCACGAAATCGGAACCTGAAGCAGCCCCTGCAAGCATCGCATCCGTGGTTCCCAGCTGGCCGCGCAACAATTCCGAAAGCATCCAGATATTATCGGCCACCTGTTCGGCACGCCTGAACTGGATCACCTCCCATGTGCCGGCTGCCGAACGCACCGCGGCGGCATTGGCGCCATTGAGCATCTGTTGCAGGCTGACACTTGCCGCATCCGCATCGAACAGTTCGACCCTGATATAGGAATTGCGCAAAACCCGGCCTTCCACGCCCCGTTCAAGGTCCTCGACCAGTTGCCCCAGCGAGGCCGGGCGCGTCAGCAACTGTCGCGAAGCAAAGCCGTCATCTTCGGGGGATGCGAAAACGATCTGGCTTCTCCACGGT
Organism: Aquamicrobium sp. YD-1-mutant5; assembly: GCF_059509755.1. Classification (NCBI taxonomy): domain Bacteria; kingdom Pseudomonadati; phylum Pseudomonadota; class Alphaproteobacteria; order Hyphomicrobiales; family Phyllobacteriaceae; genus Aquamicrobium; species Aquamicrobium sp. YD-1-mutant5. Next base: position 91,579 of record NZ_JCAKKP010000013.1, on the reverse strand, counting down.
TTTTGCCAGACGGCCACACGGAACTGCTCCGTCGGCTCCGTCCCGCCAGCACCGGCCGGAAGGTCGAGAAACAGGACATGCGGCTTGCCCGCCACCAGCAGCGGCGGCTGCAATGCAGGCAAAACCGTCTCGCGCCAGGGTGCGGGCGCGGCGCGGATGATCTGTCGTGCCTCCACCTTGCGCGTCATCCCGTCATCAATGCCAGTGATGAGGAAATCGGAGTTGGTGGCGGATGCAGGCAGCGTCACCAGTGCGCCGGGGCTGAAATCAGCATTGGGCTGTGGCACCGCGAAGGAAACGGTTTCCCGCTGATACCAGACACGTTTCAGCCAGTCGTCCAGCAGAGCACCTGCCTGCCCCGGTTCCAGAACGCCCGGGAAATGGATCATGTGCTGGCGCGCGCCGGGCACGCCGGTGCGGGTACGTCGGACTGTCGCCGCCTGATAATCCTGCGACGGATTGACGAAGCTGATCAAAGCCTCTGCAGGCAGTTCGTGATCGGGAATGCGAACCGTTTCCAGCACGGTCTCCACATCGCCCACGACCAGATCACCGACCTCGATCACCGCACCGGCACCCGCCCCCGAGCTTTCGACAACCAGCCTGCCGTTTTCCTCGCGCAGGCTCAGATCGAACAGCTCGCAAAGCGGCTCGATCGACGCGCGTGCGGTGGCGGGGTCGGCGACCACATAGCCCTGAACCGATCCTCCCACCTCACCGATGATGGCATCGTCATACCCATGATCCGCCAGAATGGCACCGACAAGCGCGCCGACATCGGGATTGGAGAGCCGTCCGTTCAGCCAGTGGCCCCGGCTCCAGTGGGGCCCGTCCGACCAAAGGTCGGCGCGCTGGGGAAATGCCGGGAACGGGCGCGTGTCCCAGGCCCACAGATAGGTCCTCTCGAAATCGACCATCCGGCCGCCATAGACGGGCGAAAGCGGATTGTACGCCTCCTCGAACCCTTCCGTGGCGGGGTCCCAATGCTTCATATGCGCTTCGAGGAAACGAAGCTGCGCCAGATCGGAGCGGCCACCCGACGAGAAATAGGGCGTGAAGCTCTCGGCCGATTTCGGGTCCGGGAACACATTCGGCTGGTTTGGGCCCTTGTCGACGGCAGGGCAGCCCAGTTCCGTGAACCAGATCGGTTTTTTCCTGGGAATCCAGTCGGTTGGCGATGTTTTCTCGGTGCCGGCGATCCGGTCGAAATGCTGGCTGGACCACCAGCTGACGATGTCCTTGTAGCGGAAAACCCATGGCTTGCCGTGCACTCCGTCGGATATGGCCACGCGCATGCGCGCCTCACGCGCCGCCCCGTCCGGATAGTACCAGTCGAAGCCTTCGCCTGCGGCGATGGATGCACCAAGCCCCTGCAAGTCATAGGGACCGGAAAATCCGTCGGGATTGCCGCCGCCGTAATCCCCGTCACGCCAGTCGGAAAGCGGCATGTAATTGTCAATGCCGACCGCATCAATTACCGGATTTGCCCACAAGGGGTCCAGATGAAAGAAGACGTCGCCCGAGCCGTCAGGCGGATGATAGCCGAAATACTCGCTCCAGTCGGCGCCGTAGCTCAGGCGCGTCTGCGGTCCCAGCACCGCGCGTACATCCTCCGCCAGCAGGCCCAGCTGCTCCACGAAGGGAAAAGCGTTGGACTGGTCACGCAGGGTCGTCAGCCCGCGCAATTCGCTGCCGATCAGGAACGCGTCGACGCCACCCGCCCTTGCGGCGAGATGCGCATAGTGAAGAATGAAGCGCCGGTATCCCCAGTCCGTTCCCCCGGTGAACGAGATCGTCTCGCCTGAGTTGGCGAATTGCGCTCTCAGCGCGGTTCCGCAAAAGGCCGTCACCTGCGTTCTCGCCACCGGCGTCCGATCCGCCGATCCCGGCTGCATTGGGCCGGGATAGCAGCTTATGCGCCCGCGCCACGGATAGGCCGGCTGCGCCGATCCGCCGTGGGGATTTGGCAAGCTGTTGCCGTGCGCCACATCCATCATGATGAACGGATAGAGCGTTACGCCAAGGCCCCGCGCCCTGATTTCCGAAATCGCTTCCATGACGCTTTTGTCGGAAGGGGTGCCGCCATAGGCGGAGCCGCCGTCATGCAGGGAAACGACCGGAGCATCCTGCCGTGAAAGACCGGACACTCGCCATTGCTGCGAAAAGCCAGCATCAATGGCCGTTGTCGTCATCGGGCGGACCTTGCACTGGCCGGCCCGCAGGTCGTCGCCGAACCACGAAACGACCAGCGCCACATGCTTCAGATTGGGACAGGTCTGCTGCAACTCGTCGAGCGAGGCCTGAATGTCGGTCGCGCCGAAGAGCACGTTGCGGTTTACATATGTCTCGTCGCCGGGGCGCCTGCGGCTCGTCACCGGTGTCGTCGAAAGCCCGTATTCGGTGGCGCCGGGCAACAACGTCACCGCCCTCACATCCTTGTGCAGCCGGCCGACCGGCCGGATCACCTCGAATTGCAGTTGCGGGATACGATTGCCGAAGCCGCCAATATCCAGACGCTCGAGGACGACATAGGCCACGCCGCGATAGGCGGGCGCGTTACCGGCACCCTGCCTTGCCTCGATCAGCGGATCGGGCTGCTGCTCCTCGCTGCCAGTGTAGACCCGCAGTTCCACCGCCTCGCGGTCGATCTCACGCCCGTCGGCCCATATACGCCTGATGCCCGCGATCTCACCCTCGCACAGGAGAAAGGCTGCGTTGGCATAATAGGAATATTCCGTAACCTTGGGGCCCATCTTGCCCTGACGCCGGGTCGAACGGCTTTCCTCGAACCGCGTCGCCCAGATCAGGGTGCCACCCAGCCGCGCCGTGCCGTAGAGACGGGGGATCGACGCCCCCTCCTCGGCGCTGAAAGGCCTTGCGCTGGCCAGTCGCGGACCTTCGATGCGCTGCGTGCCGTTGATCAGCGCCCGGTCGAGCGCATATCCGGCCATGGCGCCCACGGCAGAGCCGATCGCGCCGCCGAAAGTGCCAAGGAAGCCGCCGATATAGGCACCGGCAGCCTGCAACAGGATGGTGGCCATGAAAAGCTCCGGCGCTGTTCAGTTGTCTGGAAAAGCGAAGACGCCGGCGATACGCCGACGCCATTGCGGAACGAGAGCGGATTTCACCACCGCCCGTCCGCCCTCATAGGCATGCACGAAACTGTCTTCGGCAACGGCGATGCCGGCATGTCGCGCGGGCAGATGCGGCCGCCAGCGAAAGATCAGAATCCGGCCGCGCAACGGCTCGCCCGGCCCGCATTCGCCGAGAAGCCGGCGCGCTCCCGTCAGCATCGCCTCATTGGCATCGCCGCAGGACCAGTCCGGCGCGTAGTCCGCAGGCATATCGGGCGGGTGTCCGTAGAGCGCCACCCACACGCCTCTCACCAGACCGATGCAGTCGCAACCTATGCCCTTTGTTCCGGCCTGATGCCGGTAGGGCGTGCCGACCCATGACAGGGTTTCTGCAATGACGCGCTCCGCATCCATCACGGCACCACCGGGCCACCGTCGAAGACGCCGTCGTCGGAGACGTAGGAATAGGCCACATCGTTGCCCGGCAGATGCGGAAAGCCGCGGAAATTCCGTGCATTGGCGAATTTCGTCTTGCAGCTTGCAAAGGAATGGTCGCAACCGGCAACCACCGTGAAGCCATCGCCGGCACCGAATGGCGGCCCGTTGCTTGCCTGCAGCGTCAGAACCGCCAGCGACCCGTCATTCCTGTGGTCGATAATCCGCTCTGTTCTGCCCTTCCGTGCGCCGCTCGTCCAGGTCAGCGTGCCGAAGGAAAACCAGCCCGCATCGATGCCATCCAGGCCCGAAACCCGTACCATGTCGGCTCCATCCAGGCTTTCCACCGCCCCCATCGCATTGAAAGCCGGCTGGCTCAGGCTGGCCCGGCAGCGACCATCACCCAGTTCGGCATCGCATTTGCGCGTTACATAGCGGCCGTTGGGCTGGTCCAGCCTGTGCATGAGGCTTTGCAGTTCCGCCACGAAGCGACCGTCCGCACGGGTGATCTTGCCAATGGTCGCTTTCCTGATCAGCGCGAACTTGGTCGGACTGCGCCAGTTGACGAGATAGGTGTCAACCGTCGCTCCGTCATAAAGACCGGCGGCTATGTCCTCGTCACGGATACGATCCGAAGCCAGCGCGCCTTCCACGTCGACCGTATCGACGGAAAGCCCGAGAGACTCGCGCGCCTCGCTGGCGCTCAGGCCGGTCTCCGGCTCGAAAACGCCACTGTCGACAACCAGTCGTCGATCATGATCGGTGAAGCCCAGGACGGTTCCATCCTTTCGGATCAGTTTCCAGCAGTGGCAAACGCTGGTTACGTCCTGCGCAAAATGATCGAGCAGAGCCTGCGGGTAAGCACTCATGGCTGCACCTCGATGAGTGGAATGGAGGGGATTTGCCCGGCCTTGAAAGCCCTCAGGCTGATGGACAGACGATCCGTATCGAAGCGGACGGGAACGTCGAACTCATAACCGGCCGTCACTGCCTGCCCGCCTGCGGGCGCCTTGCCGACGGAAAAAACGACCTCTCCGGTTTCGGCATCGAAACCGAAGTTTCCGGCCGCATCCGTTCCTCCCACCGCCACGCGCAGGGAACCGGCCGCCGGTTTGAAGATCGGACGCTGATAGGCATCGGGGCCTGACCCATAGGTCTTCACCAGCGCGAAACGGCGCGTCGAACCGTCGCCGGTTCCGAGCATCTGGTCGTGCGGACCTGGAGTTGCCCCCGGCGCACTGGATTTCATGTCGAACGGATCCCGGAAGCGAAATGCATGCAGCGAACCGCGCCTGGCCTCGAAGAAGGCCAGCACCTCATGCAGGTCCTCCAGCGATCGCAGGCCGGTTCCGGCATCGTAGTGGTGACGCGAATGAGCAAAGCGCGCATTGCGCTTTTCGCGACCCGATGTCAGCGTCACGATTTCGTTGCGGCGTTCGGGCCCGCCGGTCGCCCCGAAGGAAACGGCGAGCGGAAAGAGAACGTCATGAAAGCTTGCCAGTTCGGACACGCGCCACCTCAGAAAGTTCGGGTTCCGCGCGACACCGCACGCGCCAGCATGCCGGTGATCTGCGCTTCGGATTTGCGGAAGGAGGCCGCATCCTGCGCGGTCACGTTGAAAACGACATTGACCGGCGCGCTGGTCCCGCCGGCCGCAACGCCGAGACTGCCATCAGCACCGCGTCGCAGCGGCAGGATCGCCTCGCTGCCCGCTTCGCCCATCAGGCCAACCTGTCCACCCATCGGGAAATAGGTCGGCGACGACACCACGCCGCCGGATGCGAAAGGCACCACGCCTCCCTTCGCGAAGGGAAGCGCACCACCCAGCCCGCCGAGCAAGCCCGAAAACAGGGACCCGGCCAGCGACTGCAGCGGCTTCAGCCCTTGCGAAAGTGCCATGCCCGCAAGGTTCAGCGCCAGCTTGCGCAGCACGTCGTCAAGCTCGCGTCCGCCAACCACCGCCTGCTTCATCGCGCCGGCCAGATTGGTGCCAAAGCTGTCGGACAGTTTTTCCAGACTGGCGAGCGCGGTCTGGAACGGTGCGATATCGGCCCTGATGGCCACCGTCACGTCATCGGCCATGGTCAACCTCCTGCATATTGATCGGGAAACGCGTGCATCAGTTTCGCCAGTTCAGCCCGCGCGGGGGCAGCCAGCCGGCGCTGCGAAAACGGTCGCGACGCACGCTCGAATTCAATGGGCGTCATCGCCCAGAACTCTTTAGGGGAAAGCCGCAGCAGGCCGAGGCCCATGGCCATCACCTCATCCCATGGAAAGGCGGTGACGCCCGCTGCGGCATTCAGGGGCGCGACGGCGTGGTGTCCTCCGCGGCCCCTCCGAAGGTGGTGGTCAGAAGGTCGCTCACGATCGCCGCATAGCCGGCGGCCCCGCCGGTCGCCGCCATTTTGCCGACATCCTCGTCGCTGACCGCTTCGCCTGCCCCGCGCAGGCCAGCGCCTATGATGCGGATCATGTCGAGCGCCGAAAGCTTCCCGCTGCTGAAACGTTCGACGAGCCTGCCGATATCCTCAGTAGCGAATGCCGCCTCCAGCTCGGCCAGCGCTCCCAGCGTCAGGCACAGCCTGAATTCTTTCCCGTCCAGCTCGGCGGCAATCTCGCCTCGCCTGCGGTTCGCGCTCATGGCGTCACCGTGAAGCTGACCGGCCCGGCAGATTCCAGCGCCATCTCGAAAGTGACCTCGCCGTCATGCGCGCCGGTATATTCGAGCGATGTGATCTGGAATGGCCCGGAAATCACACCGAAATCCGGAACGGCGAGCTGCCATGCAACGATGTTCCCGGCGAAAAAATGCTGCCGCATCAATGCGTCGGACTGGGCATCCTTGAAGATGCCGGACCCGCTAACCGCCGCGCGCTGCACGCCGCTGCCGGCGAGAAGCTCGCGCCAGCGGCCGGTCGAATCCGCATCGGTCACGTCCACCGTCTCGCTGTTGAAAGCAATACGCTTGGTGCGCAGCCCGGCCACGGTGACGAAAGCGCCAAGCCCCGTCGAATCGATCTTGAGGAGAAGGTCCTTGCCCTTCTGTGCGACCATCTCGGTCTCCCTGATTGTGATGAAACGAAAGTTCAGACGGCGCTTTCGGTCACGGCGCGCAACCGCAGCAGGCCGTGATGGACGGAAATGTCGTCATCGAAGGTCACTTCCGCGAATTCGAAGCGGAAACTCACCAGATGCTGGCCATCCAGCGAAAGCGGAACGCCAAGCGCCGTGCGCACGGCATCCAGAATGGCGAAAGCCTCTTTCCTTCCCTTCGCCTTCGACCAGACATGCAGCGTGACCAGATGCTCAAGCCCATCCTCGGTTGACGTGCTCCAGTCGAACACGCTGGTGCGGCCGAAGGTGACAAAGGGGAAAGCGGCATCGGTGGGCGCACGGTCGAAGAAGCGCGCGCCACCCATCAGGGCTACCAACGCCGCATTTGCCGTCAGCGCCGCAAACATGGCCTTCTGCAGGTCAGCGCTGGCTGCGGTCATTGCGCTCCTCCTTTGCCCGATCGGCATCACGGGATTCCGGCCTTTGAAGCTCGACTTCATCGGCCAGTTCATGAGCCTTCCAGCGCAGCGCGCGCACCAGCCCGTCGAGCGTCAGGGCGATATTCACATTCATGGTTCGCCCTCCCGCACCCGGCAGACCAGATAGCGGCCGGTCTCGTCCGGATCGTGCACGGTGACGACCCGGAAGATGCGTCCGCTGCGCGTGAAGCGCATGCCGCCGACGATGCCCTCCCGCTTGCGCAGGGTGATCCGGTGCGTCACCGATTCCAGCGTCTTGTCGGCCCCGAAACGGCTATCGGCAGACAGAGGCTCGATATGCGCGAACACCGTCGCCACCTCGCTCCAGTGTTCGGCGAAGCCGCCCATGCCGTCGGGCACGCTGGCAGCCTTCTCCAGCGCCAGCTCGGTACGCATGGCGCCCGGATTGAGAAAGGAAGCCAGCATCTAGAGCCTCCTTGCCCGGAAAGGCGCAATGAGCCGGTCGTAACCGGCCGGATAGCCGACAGGCTGGTCTTTCGGACCAAAGGCGGTGCGAAACTCGTACCAGTGCGCCACCAGAAGCAGCATCGCCCGTCGCAGCAGATCCGGCACATCCGTCCCTGCCTCGCCGAACCCCGCCGTGAAGTCGATTTCGATGCCGTTCATCGTCCGCAAGGCCGGCGGCGCTTCGCGAAAGCCGATGCGTGCCGGACGCGAAACCGTATCCGCCTGATAGGAGGAGGGATTGACCAGCGAAACCTCGCCCTCCGGCCCGTAAGCCGTCACGGAAAGGATGTCGCGAACGGGGTGTATCGGGACCGCCACCGTTCCGTTGCGCGGCCATCTGTCGAGCACCAGCCGCCAGCTCTGCTCGATAAGCGCCAGCCCGGCTGCCCGCTCCACCTCTTCGCGTGCAGCCCGGATGAGCCCGGACAGCAATTCGTCTTCGCTGGAATGGTCGAGGCGCAGATGCGCTTTCGCCTCTGCCAGCGACACCGGCTCGGCCGATGGCTCCACGGTTCTGATCAGCGTCATATATTCGCTCTGCATTGGGAGAAAGAAAAACGGCCCCGGCGGAGGAAACCGGGGCCGTATCGGCAGGCTTATGCAGCGAGCGCTACACTCATGCCGTGCCGAACTTGATCAGCTTGATCGCATCAAAATCCTGCACCCCGCCGCCGACGCGCTTGGTGGTGTAGAACAGCACATAGGGCTTGGCGGAATAGGGATCACGCAGAACCCGCACGCCGGTGCGGTCGACCACCAGATAGCCACGCCCGAAATCGCCGAAGGCAATCGGGGTCGCGTCAGTGCCGATATCGGGCATGTCCTCGGCCTCGACCAGCGGGAAGCCCATCAGCATGGCGTTCTGGCCGGGGCCGGCCGGCGGCTGCCACATATAGTTGCCGTCACCGTCTTTCAGCTTGCGGATCGCGGCCTGCGTCTTGCGGTTCATCACCCAGTGCGCGTTCTGGCGATAGCCCGCCTTCAGCGCATAAACGGTATCGATGAGGATGTCGGACTCGTCGTTCGCCGGGAAATCGCCGGCCACGCCCGTCACCGTATAGCCGATCGAGCCCCAGGCCCAGCTTGCCTCGGCCACCCTGGCATAATCGAGGAAACCCTTCGGCTTGTTGACGCCGTCGCCCGCCACGAAGGCGGCCCCCTCCTGCTCGGCGAAGGCGGCTTCGACCTCGGAGGAAATCCACTGGTCGAGATCGACCACCGAATCCTCCAGCAGGGTGGCGGTGGCGGCGGGCATCGCATAGAGCTCCATGGTCGGGAACTGAAGCTCGGCCAGCGTCGCCGTATTGGTCTGTGGGCGTGCAGCCGTCTCGGCCACCCAGCCGACTGCCGGGCCGTTCACCGCGAAAGGCTTCTTCAGCACCGCCGAAGACACCTGCCGCACCGAGGCGATGGCGCGGATCGGCGACATGGCCGCAAGCCGCTTGCCGATTTCGGCTTCCGTTTCCGGCGGCACCAGATAGCCGCCGTCCTGGCCCGAACCGTAGGACATGGCCTTGGCATCGAGCCCGCGCAGATGTCGGTCGTCGCCGCTGCGCATATAGGCTTCGAAGGCCTGCTTGTGTTCGGAAGGCAGAGTTACCTGTTCACGATCCGAAATCTGGCCGAGCACCGGCCGCGCCCGCTTCAGCGACAGATTGTCGATGGCCCGCTTCTGTTCGTCGAGGGCGCGCGAGATGCGATCCACCTTCTCCGTGGTCAGCACATCGGCACCAAGCCGCCTGTCCATCTCGGCCAGCTTCTGGTCATTGCTTTCCTTGAAAGCTTCGAAAGTGGACATGAAATCGCCGAAGGCGTCCTTCAGATCCAGATAGTCGCCGCTCATCGACTTGGTCTCGAGCGGCTGGGCAGGCTGCGATGCATTCATAGAGAACGTCCTTTCGGGTTGATGATGCTGATTGCGTGGCGGATTGCCCTTGTGAGCTGATGCGCTCCGCTTTCGTCGGTGGTTGCGGTCTTCGGGCGTCTGGCCTTGACGGTTTCGACCCGCGCCGCCGGCTGCATAGGAAAGGTGACGACGGAGATTTCCCACAGATCCGCCTCGACGATGCGGCGGATGCCGTTTGCCGGATCGCGCCGTGTCCGCGCCGCCCGGAAGCCGATGGAGAGGCCGTCCAGCGCGCCGCTGCGCAGCAGCGCCAGCACTTCCTGCGCGCGCCGCACCCCGGGCGTCAGCCGTCCACGCACGAATAGGCCGCGCCTGTCCTCGCGGATTTCGGTCCACACGCCGATGGGCTGAGCCGGATCATGCTGGTAGAGCATGCGGATACCGCCGACCTTGCGCTTTTGCAGGGATCTGGCGAAAGCGCCCGGCTCAACCACGTCCTTGCCGAGATCGACGGCGCCGAACACGCTGGCATAGCCGGAGAAAGTGCCGTCGGCTTCCACCTCATCCACCACAAGATCGACATGCTTGCGCTCGAAGCGGCGTTGGATGCGATCAGCTTTCATTGCCGCCCACCCCAGTTTCATTGCGATCCGGACCAGCGGGCCGGTATTGGCCAAGCAGTCTCAGCACGAAGCCGAGCGCCCACCAGGCGCACAGGCTGGCCAGCGCCGATCCCATCAGCACCATTTCGGAGGAGCCAATCTGCTCCTCGATGCCGAGATCGGTCGCGACCTTCAGGCCGGCCGTGCCGCCAAACACCACGCCGCACATCACGCCCACGATGAAGCGCGAGGCCGCCTCGCGGCGTCCCTGCGGCAGGATGTAGACCAGCGATGCGGCCGATCCGGCGATCGCCCCGGCGCCCTTGGCCGCCCACAGCCAGCTTCCTTGCGACATGTCCGTCATGACAGGTCTCCTTGCCCTGCGTGGCGCGGCCGATAGCCGACAGCCTCGCGTTTTTCGTCCTCGGTCAGGAAGGAAGCCGCCTCCAGCCGCGCCCACAGCGCATCACGGTCGCTGGTCAGGCCGTCGACGCGGTCGGCGTCGTACCAGAGCCGCAGGCCCTGCCCGAACGCCGGCCCCATCCAGGCTGAAAGGTCCTTTGCCGTGCGCGCCACCAAAGGCAGCACCGTCAGCCGGTAGAAGGCCCGGTTGGCTTCCTGATAATTCGCATAGGTGTTGTCGCCCGGAATGCCGAGCAGCATCGGCGGCACGCCGAAGGCCAGCGCTATGTCGCGGCTGGCCGAATGCTTGGCCTCGACGAAATCCATGTCGCGGGGCGTCAGCCCCATGGCTTTCCAGTCGAGCCCACCTTCCAGCAGCAGCGGCCGCCCGGCGCGCGTGGCGCCGGTATAACCCTGCTCCAGCTCGGTCTTGAGCCGGTCGAACTGCTCGTCGGTCAGGTTACCGCCCTCCTTCGGAGCATAGACCAGAGCCCCCGACGGCCGGGCGGAATTGTCGAGCAGCGCCTTGTTCCAGCGCCCGGAGGCATTGTGCGTATCGAGCGCCATCAGCGCCGCCTCCAGCGGCGGGAAACCGTAATGGTCCTCCAGAGGATGGAACAGCGTCAGATGCACAGCACTGCCCGCATCCAGCATCACCCTCCGCCGCGCTGCACCTTCCCGGTGATCCAGCGCCACCGGCCAGCCGGAGGCATCCGTCACCACCGTCACACGGTCGGGGCGTAAGAGATGCAGCTCGCGCGCCTCGCCCCCCGCGTCGACCAGTTCCACATAGGCGTTGCCGGCCAGCAGAAGATGTCCGTAGAGCGCTTCCAGAAAAGTCGCGCCGGCCTGTCGCTGGTTCGGCCGTTCGAGCAGGTCGAGCAGCGGGTGCGTCTCGATCTCGCGAACGCCCTCATAGAGCAGCCATGGAATGCTTGCCGCCGACTCCGCGATGAGCCGGACCGCGCGGTGCACGATCGGGTTGCGCATAAAACCTTCGCGGGCCAGCGTCGCATAGTCGCGACGAGTCCAGTTCGCCTCGCCCTGCGCATGGAAGGCTATGAAGCCGGTTCCCCCGGCCTCCTTGGTTTCGAGACGTGCACCATCGTTCCCCGCGCTTCGGGGCCAGGGCCATTTCCAAGCCATTGCAGATCCTGTCGGTTAAAGAATATCGCGGATGCGCGGGGCCGAGCCCCGACCGGACGTCAGTTCGGTAATCGCCCAGACCAGCGCGTCCATGCGGTCCGGCGAGCGGCCGCCGGGCAGACCGTCCGGGCCGAAGTCGCACATTTCATCTTCCAGTTCGGGAAAGCGTCCGGCATGGCGCACCCTGCCCTGCTGGTAGAGTGCTGCCACCGGTTCGGCTCGCAGCCACTTGCCCCGGCTCGCCCGCACCGGCTTGACCGGCACCGCCGGATCGACCGTGTGCAAGACGGCCGTCGCCATCTCACCGCCCTGATTGACCTCGACCACCAGGCAATCCGCCTGAAGCCGGTGAAACAGGGCGATGGCCTTCTTCGCCCATTGCTGCGGCTTTGCTTCACGCACCGTCTCGTCGGCCAGCACCACGGCAAAACCCTCGGCGTTCAGTCCGGCCGCCACGATGCCGCAGGCGTCCGATGTCCGGCGCGAGCTTGCAGGCGGATCCACGGCTACCACGATGCGCTGCAATTCCATCGAGGAAGCGCCGGTAATCGCCTGCTCCAGCATGGAGCGCGACCACAAAGCATCCTCGCGATCCTCGATCAGTTCGCCCCCGAGTTCCTGCCGCCCGAGCCGCGTTCCCGCATAGCGCCTTTCGATCGCCTCGATAAAACCCGGCGCCAGATTGGCGCGATTCTCATGCGTGCCGAGCCGCGTCAGCATCATAGCCGGATCGGCCAGCAGCCGCTTGATCAGCGGTGTCGGTCGCGGCGTGGTGGTGATGAGCTGGCGCGGCCGTTCGCCCAGCCTCAGGCCGAACTGCAGCATGTCGTAGGTCGCCTCGGCGTTCTTCCATTTGGCGAGCTCGTCGCACCAGGCGGCCGCGAATTGCGGCCCGCGCAGGCTTTCGGGGTCTTCGGAGGAAAACACCTGCGCCACCGCACCGCTCGGCCAAAGGAGCCGCCGCCGCGAAGCCTCGTAGCGGGGCCGGTCGCCCCGCGCCACGCTGGCGATGCCGGAAGGACCGTCGATCATCACCTCGCGCACATCGCCAAGCGTTTCGCCCACCAGCGCGATCAGGCCATGACGGGCACCGGGCCGCGCGAAAGGTGGCAGTCCCCGCGCCAGCGCGATCACCCATTCGGCGCCCAGCCGGGTCTTGCCCGAACCGCGCCCGCCCATCACCAGCCAACCGGCGGGGTCATGCCCGAGCTGGATCTGGTTGGCGCGCCCACGGATCAGCCATTCACGCGCCGCCCTCAGTGCCTCCTGCGGTTCCAGATTGTTCCTCAACCAGTCGAGCTGCGAATTCACGTGCAAGCTCGACGATGCGCTCCTCGATCCGTCGCAACGTTTCGGCAAGGTCCTCATTATCCCTGATATGGTTTTCCCTGGCGGCTTCTTCCGGCCGCATGATTTCGCCGATCTTTTCCAGGCCACGGATCATCGCGATCAACCCGTCTATGGCGCCCTTGTCGATGTTGCCGCCACCTTCAGCGGCCCTGCCCAGCTCCTCCACCTTGCACAGGACCATGCCGGCCGCCTTGCGGATGCGCGCCGAGACATCCAGCGGGCCGGCCTGCGCCAGCTTCCAGCCTTCTTCTCGGGCCAGACGCCGAAGCGCCGTGGTCGACCGGCCGCTGGCCAGCGCCAGCCGCTCGATCGTCGCATGCCCGCCCTCGGCCAGAACCCGCAGCGCATGCAAACGGGCCTGCAGTCCGGCCTTTGGCTCCGGCATGGTCCCTGCCTCATCAGAAATGTGTTGAATGGGTAAATGTGTTGATTGGATCGCAAATCGACCGACCCGGCCGGTTCCTGTGGGAGCCACCAGCGCCAGTCACACTTTTTTGACGATAACCAGACACTATCAGAGCAGCGTTACGGTGTCAAGAATTAATTCCTAGGATTTTTATCTTAAACATACCGTGCACGCTTTGATTGAGAATCCCTCTTGCCGCCCTCTGGCGGATGGGGGAAAAGGAATGTGTGGGCGGTTTCTGACGGAGTGTTTCCGGCGCCCTTTTGCAGCCGGGCAGCTTGTAGATGGTCAGTCCCTTGGAGCCGAAGAAGAAACGTGGCCGTGTCGCCGCCTTCCTGCTGGCGACAGACGCCTGGCTTGACACCACCCTTTATGAAGTCGGCTTCAGGTTCCGCGAATTCTGGGAAGCCGCGACCATTTTCTTCCGCCGCTTCCGCGTCAAGGGCTGGCGGCGCGGCGTCATCGAAATTTTGAGCGAGGGTTTCACGCTGGGCGCGGGCGGTGCAGTCGTCATGCTGGCCCTTGCCATCCCGGCCTTTCAGGAAACGGGAGGCGACTGGCGCGCGCAGGACGATTTCGCCGTCACCTTCCTTGATCGCTATGGCAACGAGATCGGCCAGCGCGGCCTTATCCAGCGCGATTCGGTCCCCGTGGACCAGATGCCCGATCACGTCATCAAGGCGGTTCTCGCAACCGAGGATCGCCGCTTCTTCGAGCATTACGGCATCGACTTTCTCGGCCTCATGCGTGCGATGACCGAGAATGTCCGCGCCAACTCCGTGGTTCAGGGCGGTTCCAGCCTGACCCAGCAATTGGCCAAGAACCTGTTCCTGTCCAACGAGCGCACACTGGAACGCAAGGTCAAGGAAGCCTTCCTGGCTCTCTGGCTGGAGGCGAACCTGTCGAAGAAGGAAATCCTCCAGCTCTACCTCGATCGCTCCTATATGGGCGGCGGCACCTTCGGCATCGAGGCGGCTGCCGATTTCTATTTCGGCAAGAGCGTGCGCGACCTGACGCTGGCGGAAGCCGCCATGATGGCCGGCCTTTTCAAGGCGCCCAGCAAATACGCGCCGCACGTCAACCTGCCTGCCGCCCGGGCCCGCGCCAATGTGGTTCTGTCAAACCTCGTCGACAGCGGCTTCATGACAGAGGGACAGGTTCTGCAGGCGCGCCGGCATCCCGCCGATGTCGTGGACCGCGGTGATCGCAAGAGCCCGGACTATTATCTCGACTGGGCGTTCGAGGAAGTCCGCAAGCTGGCCGCGAAATCGCGCCAGCATTCGCTGGTCGCGCACACGGCCTTCGATCCGAATATCCAGCAGGCTGCCGAAGAGTCCCTCGAGTTTCACCTGCGCCAGTATGGCAAGGATTACAACGCGACCCAGGGCGCCATCGTCGTCATCGAAACCAATGGGGCGGTGCGCGCCATCGTCGGCGGGCGCGATTATGGCGCCAGCCAGTTCAACCGCGCCACCAAGGCGCTGCGCCAGCCCGGTTCCTCCTTCAAGGCCTATGTCTATGCCGCGGCCGTGGAGCACGGCTTCACGCCGGACACTATCGTCTCCGGTGCCCCCATCAGTTGGGGCAACTGGCACCCCGGCAACTACAATGGCGCGTCAGCCGGCCGCATGACGCTGACCACCGCCTTCGTCAAATCGATCAACACCGTTCCGGTCCGGCTCGCCAAGGACAGTCTCGGCATCAAGCCGATCAAGGAACTGGCTGAAGCGATGGGCGTGGAATCGACGCTGGAGTCGCACAAGACCATGGTGCTCGGCACCTCCGGCATGACGGTCATGGATCAGGCAACCGGCTACAGCGTCTTCCCGCAGGACGGCATGGCCGGCACCCGGCATGGCGTCACCCAGCTCGTCACCCATTCCGGCGATGTCATCTATGATTTCGGCAAGGACGCACCGCCCTCTCGCCGTGTCCTGTCGGAGCAGGCCGTATCCTACATGAACACCATGCTGGTGCAGGTGCCCGTCATCGGTACGGCGCGGCGGGCCGCCCTTCCCGGTATCGTCTCCGGCGGCAAGACCGGCACCAGTCAGGCCTACCGCGATGCGTGGTATGTCGGCTTTACCGGCAATTACACGGCTGCCGTGTGGATCGGCAACGACGACTACAGCCCGACGCGCAACATGACCGGCGGCTCGATGCCGGCCATGGTCTGGCAGCGTCTCATGGCCTATGCGCATCAGAACATCGATCTGCGGCCGATCCCCGGCATCGCGCAGCCCTTCGTCGATGCGGCCACCGCCGCAAAGGCGCAGGAGGCCGCCAGGGCAAGCGCGCTGGCCGAGGCCGACCGCGCCGCTGCCGAGCGCCCTCCGGTCCTGTCCAGCCGCACGACACAGTTGCTGCGCCAGATCAACCGGCAGTTCCTGTCCGCTCCGGCCCTGCGCCCCGAGCTGGATCCGGAGACGGTTTCGGCGCTGTGACGGTGCCAGCCACTTGCCAGAAGCCCTTCCCCCGCGATACCAGCTCCCAAAAGATCGATCGGGCCGATAAATGCTCAAGAAAGCCTTGCTGACGCTGATTGCGCTCGTCATTGCCATCGGCGGTGGCGCGGCCAGTGTCTGGTATGCCCTGCATGTCCAGAAGGGCGCAGGCGCCATCACCATCGGTGCATGGACCGCCTTCCCTGACATCGGCACCCCGGAGGCCGATCCCTACACCAATGCCCGTGTTGCCCGCGAGGGCGTTCTGGCGCTTGGCCGCGCCGAAGGTCTCGCCTTCGTTGCCGCGCACGATTCCGCCGGCCAGCCGCTGCTGCGCGAATGCGCCTATCGGATAGAAGGAAACCTTCCGGCCACCCGTTTCTGGACGCTCTACGCAGCCGACCAGTCGCTCGATTTCATCCGCACCGGAAAGCTGCGTCCGGCTGCGTTGCAATCCTATCAGGTGCTGCGCCGGCCGGACAATTCGGTACTCGTCGACGCCTCCGGCAGCCCCGCTCCCGGCAACTGGCTGATCACCGCGGGCGAAGGGCCCATGTATTTCGTGCTCACCTTCTACGACACCCCCATTGCCAGCAGCACCGGCCTGTCCGGCATCGAACTGCCGCGCATCGTGCGCAGGGGGTGCAATGCGTAAGCTGCTCTACGCGGTTCTGCTCGGTCTGGTGGGAGCCGGCATCGTCCACATCCTCGTCCTGATGATGGTGCCGGAATTGTCCGAGCGCGATGCCTGGTCACGGCTGTCGATGGCCTCCGACCTCTACCGCATGACCCCGCTCGAAGCGGAGAGCGGCGGCCAGCCGGTGGTGAAATCGGTCGACCCTCTGTTTCTGGCTGCCGCCTGCCGCTTCGATCTGAACGATGGCATCGTCCACGTTCAGGCCGCAGGCAAAGTGCCGTTCTGGTCGGTTTCGGTCTATGACCGCAACGGCCACAACATCTACAGTTTCAACGACCACAGCGCAGCCAGCGGCACGCTGGACACGGTTGTGCTCACTCCGGCCCAGATGCTGGAAGTGCGCCGGCAACTGCCGGACGATCTCGACGGCTCCATCTTCGTGGAAACGCCGATTGGCGAAGGCATTGTCGTCCTTCGCGCCTTTGTGCCGGATGAGAGCTGGCGCCCTGCCGTCTCCCGGTTCCTCGAACAAAGCGCCTGTACACTTAAGGAGCTGTAGTTCGGCCTCAGTGCTTCGGTAAGGATGCGGCACCGTCCGCTGGCAATGCCGTGCATTGGCCTTCCCGTGCCGGCGCAGTCTCATCCGCACGTTGGTAGCGGACGCCGGGGAAAATCACCACGGCGGCCGCCATGCCACAGAGTCCCGAAGGTTTCTTCATGCCCGCCTTTTGCGGCGTGAAAGACAATACGATGCCCATTTCGTGCATTCCTCTCGGTTGAACCGGAGCACAACGCAACGCCTCCTCCGTAAATAAGGCGCTCCGAGGGTTAACGGAGCGCTAACGGATCAGAGCTAATTTGAAACGAGTTCTGTCGGGCATGCCGCTAGTGGCCTGCCGGCTTCATCGCGTATTCTCAAGGCGTATCTTCGTGTCATCCTCGGATTTCCGGCAAATCGCGATCAGGACTGAAGCCGGCAAGGCTGAAAGGCTGTTTCGCGCCGCCATTTCCGCTTTCTGCGCGCTGACCCGCCCCTCGCGCCGGGAAATCGCCCAGCTTGACGACCTGACCCTGCCGCTGTTCGACGACGTCTCGACCGAAGCCCGGCGCTTTGCAGCCGCCGCCCTGTCCGAATGCGAAAGCGCACCGCCGGGGCTGGTCAAACGCCTGGCCAACGAGCCCGTGGAGATCTCGGCTCCGCTGCTGGTTCGCTCACGCGCCCTCGGCAGCGTCGAGCTCATCGCGCTGATCGGTCGTCATGGCTTGCCGCATGCACGCGCCATCGCCCGCAGAAAAGACCTCCACCCGACCATCGCAAGTCTTGTTCGCGCCCTGAACCGTCCCGCAGCGAAGACGACGGACGAGAACCCGTCCCCTTCCCGTCAGGCGGCCGACCGTACCCGCGAGCAGCTGCGAACGATCATGGTCGACAACGGGGGCCCCTCGCTCTCCATCGCGCCCGCAACGGCCGGAACCTTCAGGCTGTTGCTCGATGGCGCGCTCAGCGCCAATGCAGCCTTTTTTCAAACCGCGCTGGCCGATGCCCTCGGGGTGGAATTCGGCAGCGCCGTCAGGCTTGTCTCGCCTTCCGATCACTTTTCGCTTCTCGTTTCGCTGCGGGCGCTGGATTTGAGGGAAGCCGAAGCCTTCCTGATCGTAAGTGCTGCCTGCCCCGGTTCCTTCCCGGATGTGCCGAGCGTGCGCCTGTTCGTGGAACGCTACCGGGGCATGGAACGGCAAGCCGCCGTGGCAAAGGTTGCGGCATGGACGAAGACCGGCAGCTCACAGGCCGGTGATGCGGCAAAGACCCTGAAGGCCAGCTAGATCAGGTCATCGATTCACGGAATCGATGACCTGATCTAGCTGGCTGTTTTTTCTGCATCTATGCGACGCCGAATGTTTCCATTCGGCTGCAAAATACTCTGATTTCAGTCCCTGATCGAAACCAGTTCCTCTATCGGCACCGATCCAACCTCGATTTCCACGACCCATATGTCGGGGTCGAAGCGCTTCTCGCGCTCGATCCGCGCATCCAGTTGCTCCGCGGTCTCATCCGGCGCGATGCGAACGAACAGCCTCTCGTCGGGCCGGGCTGAATCATAGCTGGTCTGCGGCGCCGGGCCGAGCAGCGCCACGCTTCCGAACCTGTCCCTGACGAGGAGGAAGGCCACTCCCGCCTCGCCCGCGCCACGTTTCAGCACGGCAGCGAAGCCGCCGGCGCCGAAGACGCGCCGCACCAGCGCCGAGGCCCAAAGATCAGTCGTCACGCGCATATCAGTTAACCAGTCCGATTGTCGGGCGATCTCTGGCTTGAAACCGTTCCCGCCGGATCGCTTCGCACGTTTTCCGAAGTTGCTAGAGCATCGGACCGAAAAGTGGAATCCGGTTTTCGGTGATTCCGATGCTCCATCAATAATTTAGATCGTCCTTTATGCGTCCGAATGGACGCACGGCGATCTAGTCGGTCAGGCCGACTTCACGCATCTTGATGTAAACCGCCGCGTCCGGCTCTCCGCTTACGGCGAGACCGAAGATCGACTGGAACTCGCGGATTGCCGCCTTGGTGCGCGCTCCGGCTATGCCGTCCATCTGGATATCGGTGTTGCCGAACGCCCTGAGGCCGGCCTGAATCTTCACGATCTGGCTGCTGGCGGAGGCTGGTCCCGGATCAAGCCTCACTGATCCCGTCAGGTCGTCGCGGCTTGCCGGAACCGGCACCGCGGCGGCCTGCCCCGCCCCCAGTTGATTGAGCAGGGCGTCGTCGATGGAGCCGGTCGGGGCGAGCCCCACCTTGCCCTGATAGGCGGCTATCGCATCGCGCGTATTGGGTCCGGTGAGTCCGTCGGGTTCGGCCGAATAGAAGCCCAGATCGCGAAGGATCGACTGGACCTGCCGTACGACGGGATCACCGCGCGGCCTCTCCGGTGCCGGCGCTGCGCCAGTGTCGGGGTTGGGATCGGGACGCACGATGTTGATCGTCGTTTCCGGCTCGGTCTGCTCGACAACCGGAAAATCCTGCTGGCTCCTGGTCGCGAAGAAGGCGCTCGAATGCGGGAATGGCTGATACCAAAGCGCATTGGCGGAGACGTAGAACAACGTCACCAGAAACGCCGTGGAGCCGCCGACGAGAACCGGATTGCGCGAGACGAGTTCGCCTGCCGCAACCGCGCCCCGCTGAACTATGCCCGGGCGATTGGCTTTCTTCCTGACCTTGCTGCCCTTAGCCCGTTTTGCGGAGCGAGCCATTCCAATCCCCGTTCTTCCTGCCTGCCGGCGTTGCATCCGCCAGCATCACCAGTCTGTCGCTGTCTCCCTTCGGGCCATCCACCGGAATGCTCACCGAAACCGTCGTTCCTTCGCCGGGCGCGCTGTCGATGGACATCGTGCCGTCGTGCAGGCTCACAAGCCCCTTCACCAGAGACAGGCCGAGCCCAGCCCCCTCGAAGCCGCGCGTATAGTCGTTCTGCACCTGTACGAAAGGCTGGCCGATGATTGCCAGATCTTCCTCGGCGATGCCGATGCCTGTGTCGCTCACCCAGAAATGCAGGCGCGAGCCGACGCGCCGCGCGCCAAGCGCCACCTCGCCCCCTTCGGGCGTGAACTTGATGGCATTGGAAGCAAGATTGATCAGGATCTGCTGGATGGCGCGCCGGTCGGCGTTCACCTCACCGGCATCGGCCGCCACGCGCAGTTCCAGCCGAATCTTTTTGGCATCGGCCTGCAATTGCATCATCGAACGGCACATCTGCGCCGCCTCAACGAAGCGGAACGGCTCCGGATGCGTGCGATAGGCCCCGGCCTCGATACGCGACACGTCGAGGATCGACGTCACGACCTCCAGCAGATGCTGGCCGGAATCGCGCACCAGTTCGACATACTCCTTCTGCCGCGGGTCGTGGAACGGGCCGAGCATCTCATGCAGCAGCATGTCGGAGAAGCCGATGATGGCATTGAGCGGCGTGCGCAGCTCATGGCTGACGGCGGCCAGAAAACGGCCCTTGGTCACGTCGGCGCTGGCTGCGGCTTCCTCGGCGCGCTCCAGATGCTCACGCAGTTCGACAAGCTCGGAATTGTCGCGCAGCAGCGCTAGGAACGCATTGCCCGCTTCTTCGGCCTTGGCCAGTTCGAACAGGAACGGCCGGTAATTCCCCGAAGAGTGGCCATCCGCCTTCGGCACGCGGACGCGCAGTTCCATGCGGGCAGAAGCCGCCCCCTCGCGCATGTCGGCAAGCGCGTTCAGATAAGCGATGCGATCGGCGACAAGGATACGCTCGAACAGCGAATTGCCCAGCAGCAGATCGGGGGCCAGACCAAGCACCTGTGTGGTGCGCTCGCCCGCATCGAGAACCTCGCCCTGCCTGTTGAGGCGCAGCATCACCGCACCCATCAGACCTTCGACATTGAGGTCAGGCGCGGTTTCGGCACCTGCATCCGCATTGCCACGAAGAGCGGCCAGACGCGGCACAAGGGTAGCGCCCCACGCAAGCGGCAACAGCCAGTGCCACGGCTGCGGCTGCGTATAGGCGGCCAGCCACACATCTGCGGGGAGGAATTGCATGGTGCAGGCCAGCGCCGCCGCTGCCACACCGGCCAGCACCCAGCGCCTCGAACGGCTCACCCAGAATGCTTCGATCGGCAGGGCAGCCACAAGCAATGCCACCGGCGATGCAAGGCCGCCGGCGGAAGCCACCAGCGCACCCATGGCGACAGCGGATGCCGCAAGCACGACCGCTCCCGCTCCGGCCAAACGGCCGCTTGCCGAAACGCCGAGCGCGGCGAGCCAGCACAGCCCGAATATGCCGAGTATCGCGGCCAAAGTCGCCGAGGCGCCGAGGCCGGCGGTCACCAGCATCACCGCGCTTGCGGCAGACAGGAAGGGTGCTGCGAGCATCAGTCCGATGAAACGGGCATGACGGGCACGCGCTTCCGGCTCAGCCACGCGGCTGTGCACGAGACGCTCGCAGCCCGACGCAATCGCGTCAGGCATTCCAACGTATCTTGCCGCAATCGAACTCAACTCAACGCCTCGTACGGACCCGCTTCGCAGATCATTTCTGATTAGAGCCGAAAGTCGCATCCAGCCTTTAAGGAATGGATAAAGCTGGAGCATGAGCAGCGGATTCGGAGTCGTTTTTCTGCAAAAACAGCGTTTACGGGAATGCAATTCAGCCCATGGTAAACACGCGGTTAGCTGTCACGGACAGCGACACGTCTTTCAAGACCACCACAGAGAACGCGGCTTTCCACAGCGAATCAAACGGATAGGGCACGACCCGCAACGAAAGGCGTGGGCTTCATGCCCCGTTCAGGTCGGCGGGTGTAAATGAAAGCGGGAAGTCCATTGCTTCAAATTTTAATAAAGTTGTCCTCTTGCTTGCAATCGCTCATTTGGCCGGCCCGGCTAAACTGGTTTTGTTGAAGACAGGTGCTCTGGAAAGAAGACGGATATGGGTTTCCTGATCAGGTTTGCGTTCTGGTTTTCGCTCGTTCTGCTGGCTCTTCCCTTTGATGTCGGGCCAGACGGGGAGGGTCGCGAAAACGTCAATCCCATCCAGGCGCTTCTGGCGGCAAAGGATGCTGTCGGCGACATCGCCGGCATGTGCGAACGCCAGCCGGACGTGTGCGAGACCGGCGCTTCTGCGCTCCACACGGTGACGGAGCGCGCCAAACTGGCAGCACGCATGGCGGTGAGCATAATCGAGGATGCGCCTTCGCAACCGGCTACCGCGCCAAAAGAGCCTGTCACGACCGGCTCCATCAGGCCCGCCAACTGATCTGCTTCGGACGCTCCTGAAGAGCGTCTTCCGCGTTCTCGCCTTTTTTCCGTGACGCCCGGCTGCCACCGAACTATATCGTTCGGCATGAGTACGACGATCCAGAGCATCACCGAAGACTTCGCCCTCCTCGACGACTGGGAGGAGCGCTACCGCTATGTCATCGAACTCGGCGAAGCCCTGCCCGAGTTCCCCGACAGCGAGCGCACACCCTCCAACAAGGTTCCCGGCTGTGTCAGTCAGGTGTGGCTGACCACCCGCTATGGAACGGGGCCTGATCCGGTCGTCACTTTTGCGGGTGATTCCGACGCCCATATCGTGCGGGGTCTGGTGGCGATCCTTCTCGCCCTTTACTCCGGCCGCAAGGCCAGCGAAATTCTGACGACCGATGCCGAAGGCACATTGCGCACGCTGGGCCTTGACGAGCATCTGACCCCACAGCGCTCGAACGGACTGCGCTCCATGGTCAACCGCATCCGAACCGATGCGCAAAAGGCAGGTGAGAACGCCTGAGCCGAGCCTCAGACGCTCCGCTTCCAGTCTTTTTTCTAGCGCGCGTGCAGGTTCGGCCTGTAATCCTGTGCGCCCCAATGCAGCATCTGGGCTGGCTTGCCGCCTTGCTGAGCCGCACCCGGCCAATAGTGGCGGGCCAGTGCCGCCAGAGCCGTCTTGAGCACCACCTTTCCCGAGCGTACCGGCCATGCGCGTTCAGCCTCGACGGTTTCCATGCCCTTGAGAAAACAGCACACATCGATCAGCACGCCTGACAATTCGGGTCCAACTGCCGCAATGGCTTTCTCTACCCGCATCCGCGCGCCAAGAGCGACATCTGTAAGTTCTGCAGCACCACCTCCGCCCGAGCGCTTGCCGGAAGCGACACTTGCAATCCAGTTGGCACCCAGCCGGGGCATGAGCTGGCCCCGGGTGTAATCGGCCCGCAGCCGCTCGCCCGCCTCGAACTCTCGCGCTGTCAGAAAGGCAGCGCCGGCCTTCGTTCGCAAGCGCGCCAGTTGTGCAAGCGGCGATTCCGCCAGATTTATCTGGGTCAGCCGCGGGCCCTCGCCCGCATCGACGCAGATGGTTTCGATATCTCTCGGCGAAGTGTCGGAAGCACGTGCTGCATCCATTTCACGCATCATCCGCTCTCCCTTAGGCGTCACGGAGACACAATTGCCGTTCAGCATCAGCATCTGTTCCGCGACCAGGCAATCGAAAGGCACTCGTCCGACACTGACGGTACCGCGCTCACCGGCTTCAATCAGGACCTTGTTTGTCTGCGCCGCCGGGCTGATCTGACCCGGTCCCTTCTGCAGGAATTTCAGGACGCGCAACGGCACCTCGCGGGAAGAAGCATGCATGCTCATATCCCCAGCCGGTTGCGGAAAGCTGCCGAGGCAATCTGCTCGAACATATGCACCACCCGGTCGAACTCGGGATCGTCACGAAGATCTTCAATGGTCTGGCATGCGTGAACCACCGTCGTGCGATCGCGCCCGAAACCGCGTCCCACATCACCCATCGACAACCGCAGAACGACATGCGCCACATACATGGCGATCTGCCTCACCCGTGCCACCGGCTGCGACGTGCGTCCGGGTTTGCGCAGCTCCTTCGATGAAAGCGAAAACAGCGCCGAAGCTATGTCGATCAGGCATTCGCAGACGTCCAGCGTGATCTCGTCACGCCGTTTGGGAAAGGCATGTTCAGGCTCTCCATCCGGAGCAGGTTTGACTATCGGATGAATGGGATCATCTGGAATAGCGGTCATGTTGGCGTGCACGAAATTTCCTCCACCATAGGAATAGATTCCTTATAGAGGGTGTTCGCCGACATGTGAACAAACAAAGAACTACGTACAGCTTTTCATGGGGATAACATATTGATTTCATTTGAAATTGCAGAATTACTGCTTCCGGCCGCAATGCATTTACTCCCCACCGCGGTTCCCCCGGCCGATAGTAAGCCCCGATTTCACAGGAGGTGGCACATGCGATCGCTGAAGGAGCAGGCGCAAGCTTTCGGCCAACAGAAACGGCTGCATGCCAGGCACGCCGGACAACTGGCAGCGTTGCAAATTTTATGCGGGATCGATGTGGGAGAAGCGTCTGTCAGTGAGGGAGCGGCAAGAACGAAGCTGCTTGACCGCATAGAACGCCTTCTGGAGCGCGAACGTCTGCGAGGCTTGCGCCGGCATTGGAACTACGATCTGAACCGTCACATAGCTCTCAAGCAGGCGCGCGATCAGCTCAGGGACAATGGCAAGCCGACTTCTCCGTCGCATGCGCTTATTGTGTGATGACAGTCGAAACTGAAAAGCCCCCTGATATCTGCAGGGGGCTTTTTCGATTGGGTGAGGCCGCAGGAAGGCCACCTCTTCGAACTTTAAGGCTTCTTCAGAACCAGGAGCGGGTGGCGCGGCCGAGCAATGTGGAATCTTCCGGCACCCCGGCATCGACCGGCGTGCCACTCGGATCGTAGCTGGCGACCCGGGCGCCAAGCCCGTTGGTGACGACGATCGGCGTCTTGCCGGGAACGCGGCTGTGGAGATCGATGATGTCCTGATTCATCAGGCGCACACAGCCCGATGAAATGGACTTGCCGATCGAGTGCCATTCCGGAGAACCATGGATACGATAGAGCGTATCCTCGTTGTTCTGGAAAATGTAGAGCGCGCGCGCGCCCAGCGGGTTCATCAGCCCCGGAGGCATGCCGCCATTGCGGACGCTGTATTTTTCGAGTTCAGGCTGGCGGGCGATCATCTCGTCCGGCGGGGTCCACTTGGGCCATTCGCGCTTGTACTGAACCACCGCGCGCCCCGCCCATTCGAAACCGGCACGGCCAAGGCCAACACCATAACGGATGGCCTGTCCGCCCTCGCGCACCAGATAAAGGTAGTGCTGCGACGTATCGACGACAATTGTACCGGGGCGTTCGCCTGTCGGATCGGGAACGATCTGGCGCAGGAACTTTGAATCGATCTTGCGATAGGGAACGGCCGGAATTTCATAGCCGCCATCGAAAACGGGCCCGTACATGATGTCGTAGCTGCCGAGTTCGGGATGGGGTTGCGGTTCCGCAGGTTTCAGGGGCACCGGGGGAGCCGTGGTGGTGCAGGCCGAAACGGTGGCTGCGGCGGCTCCCATTGCCGTCAGGTTGAGAAAACGGCGTCTGGTCAGCAGGACGGGAGGTGAATCTGTTGCCATGAATTGTGGTCTCGATCTTTCTCTACTGTTCACATGGGCGAAGCCGTTGCCGGCATCGCCGCTCCCGACAGGGGCGATAGGTAGCGCCAAATCTGGCCGCAGGTAGGACAAATAAAGGCGAACATGTGACTAAGGTTCCACTGTTGCCGATCGGCAACGGGTTGTGTGAACCCTATATGGGGCGGCTGAAAGGAAGGTAAACAGATTATCCCTCCGCTCACCGGCCAACCGATATGACGTCTTTGTGATCGCCATCCCGGCAATGCGGCTCTCCGGATCAGGAGCAGTTTGTTCGCTTCGGAAGCGGGCATTTAGCATCTGGACCAATGGTCAAGATGCCGCGAGCCCTCTATTGAGAGAAGCGCATTCGACTCCCCCTCAGCGAATGGCTGAACGGGGAGTGATGCATGCCCGCGGGGTGTTGTTCCCGGGGCTTACAGACCTATGTTAGTCCGGCAACCCCCCGGATTTATTTGAGGAGTAAGACGAATGGCTTTCGAACTTCCCGAACTTCCCTATGACTATGAGGCGCTTCAGCCCTTCATGTCGAAGGAAACGCTCGAATATCACCATGACAAGCACCACAAAGCCTATGTCGACAACGGCAACAAGCTGGCCGCCGAAGCCGGGCTGGGCGACCTGAGCGTCGAAGAAGTGGTGAAACAGTCCTTCGGCAAGAATCAGGGCCTCTTCAACAACGCGGCCCAGCACTACAACCACATCCATTTCTGGAAGTGGATGAAGAAGAACGGCGGCGGCAACAAGCTGCCGGGCGCCCTGCAGAAGGCCGTCGACAGCGATCTGGGCGGCTATGACAAGTTCAAGGCCGATTTCATCAACGCCGGCACCACGCAGTTCGGCTCCGGCTGGGCATGGCTTTCGGTCAAGGATGGAAAGCTGGAGATCTCCAAGACCCCCAATGGCGAGAACCCGCTGGTTCACGGCGCTTCGCCGATCCTCGGCGTCGACGTCTGGGAACACTCCTACTACATCGACTACCGCAACGCGCGTCCGAAGTATCTGGAGGCTTTCGTCGACAGCCTGATCAACTGGGATTATGTCCTTGAGCTGTACGAAAAGGCGAACGCCTGATCGTTTCAGCGTGAAACCCCGGGGAAAACCCCGGGGTTTCGTTCTTCAGGTCTTCACCAAAGCTTCACGCAAGCGTGAAGCGAAATCATCCAGATTTTGAGACAGTTTAGCACCATCTCCGATTCTGTCGGAGCAGCCACGTTTCTTCATCAGATTCGGAGCCAGACATGAAAAAGCTTCTACTCGCCATTTCCATCTTCGCCCTTGCCGGCTCTGCCGCATTTGCCGACACTCTGGCCGACCGCAAGGCCCTGATGAAAGAGCGGGGCAAGCTGACTGGCGAGCTTTCCAAAGTGGTGAAGGGCGAGACCCCCTTTGACGCGGCTGCCGTTCTCAAGACCCTGCAGGACATGCAGGCTAACGCCGAAAAGTTCGATGTCGAGGCGCTTTATCCGGCTGGTTCGGATACGGGCGATACGACCGCCGCGCCGAAAATCTGGGAAGATCCGGACGGCTTCAAGGCTGCCGAAGGCAAGTTCGAGGCCGCCGTCAACGCGGCCGTGACCGATGCGCCGGCTGACGTCGATGCACTCAAGGCGAATTTCGGCGCCATCGGCGCAAGCTGCGGCGCCTGCCACGAGACGTTCCGCGTCCGCAAGGGCTGACCGGCCCCAATGTCCAGACGCGGAAAAATCGCCGTCACTCTTGGCGTTGTGGTTGGACTGGGCGCAGTTGCGGGATGGGTCGCCTCCGCCCCTCAGCGCCTGGATTCCCAAATCATGGCCTCTGCCGCGCCGGGAGACGCTGAACGCGGAGCGCGTATGTTCCATGCCGGCGGCTGTGCTTCCTGCCATGCCGCCAAGGGCGCAGAAGGCGATGCGCGCTTCACGCTTGCCGGCGGTGTGGAGCTTGCCACACCGTTCGGCACCTTCGTCGCGCCGAATATCTCGCAAGACAAAAATGACGGCATAGGGAACTGGACGCTCGACGATTTTGCCGCCGCAATGCTGAAAGGCGTTTCCCCGGACGGGCGCCACTACTACCCGGCGTTTCCGTATGCGTCATATGCCCGTATGAAACCGCAGGACATAGCCGATCTGTTCGCCTTCATGCAGACGCTGCCTGCGGTAGCCGGGCATACAGCTCCGCATGATCTGGCCTTCCCCTACAACATCCGCCGCGGGATCGGGCTGTGGAAGCTTCTCTATCTTGACGATCGGCCGGTGGTGGAATTCGCCGAAGGCGCGCCGGACAAGGTTCTGGCCGGGCGCTATCTGGTCGAGGGCCCGGGCCACTGCGGCGAATGCCATACACCGCGCGATTTCGCCGGTGGAAGCGACAGGAACCAGTGGCTCGCCGGCGCGGTTGCGGCAGAAGGCGAAGGTGTTGTGCCCAACATCACCGCCGGTGAAGGTGGCATCGGCGACTGGTCGGAATCCGACATTGCCGGCTATCTCGAAACGGGCTTTACGCCAGACTTCGATTCCGTCGGCGGATCGATGGTGGAAGTGCAGAAGAACATGGCGGAACTCACCAGCGAAGACCGCGAAGCGATCGCGGCCTACCTGAAAGCCATACCGGCACGCCAGAACGGTTATCCGGCGCGCCAGTAGCGACCGCTGTCAGGTGGCGGGCTTCACGTCCGCCTTGCCGGTAGCCTTCAGGGCAAAGGAATAGGTGTAAGCTATCTCCTCCAGCCGCGAGAAGCGGCCTGATGCGCCTGCATGGCCCGAATCCATGTTGATCTTGAACAGTACGGGATTGTCGCCGCTTTTGGTGTCACGCAGGCGTGCTACCCATTTCGCCGGTTCCCAGTAGGTCACGCGCGGATCGGTGAGCCCGGCCAGCGCCAGGATCGGCGGATAGTCGAAAGCGCCGACATTGTCGTATGGGGAATAGGCGGCAATCGTCCTGTAATCCTCTTCCGAGGCAATGGGATTCCCCCACTCCGGCCATTCCGGCGGCGTGAGCGGCAGCGACGCGTCGAGCATTGTGTTGAGCACATCCACGAAGGGCACTTCCGCGACGATGGCGCCGAAGGCTTCCGGCGCCATGTTGGCGATCGCGCCCATCAGCATGCCGCCCGCCGAGCCACCCTGCGCCACGATGCGGTCATGCGACGTGTAGCCTTCATTGACGAGATATTTTGCGACGGCGATGAAGTCGCGGAAGGTGTTTTGCTTGTGCGCCTTTTTTCCGTCGTCGTACCAAGAATAGCCCTTGTCCTTGCCGCCCCTCACATGGGCGATCGCGTAGACGAAGCCGCGATCCACCAGCGACAGGCAGTTGGTGTTGAAGGATGCGGGAATGGTGATGCCATAGGAGCCATACCCATAGAGCAGACACGGAGCTGTACCATCCAGCGGCGTATCACGCCGGTAAAGCAGGGAGACAGGCACGGCCTCGCCATCCGGTGCGGTGGCCATCAGGCGGCGGGTGACGTAGGCGTCGGCATCGTGACCAGAGGGAACCTCCTGCGTCTTGAGCAGGGTGCGCTGGTGCGTGCGCATATCGTAGTCAAACACCTGCGCCGGCGTGGTCATCGACGAATAGGAGAAGCGCAGAACGTCCGTGTCATATTCATATGATCCTGCCATGCCGAGGGAGTAGGCTTCCTCGTCGAAGGCAATGGCATGTTCCTCGCCGGTGGCGCGTTCGTGAACGACGATGCGCGGCAGACCATCGAGCCGTTCGAGCCGGACGAGGTAATCGCGAAACCCCGTGATGGACAGGATCAGGCGACCCGGCTGATGCGGAACCAGCTCGGTCCAGTTGGCACGAACCGGGTCTGCAACCGGAGCGGTCATGATCTTGAAGTCTCTCGCTCCGCCTTCGTTGGTGAGCACGAAGAATATGTCCCCACCTTCCTCCAGATCATACTGAATGCCCGCCTCGCGCGCGGCGACCAGCAGCGGCGTGCCAAGAGGGTCGGCTGCGTTGAGGATGCGATATTCCGAAGTCTCATGGTCGCTGATGCTGATCATGATCCAGTCGTTGCGGCGTGTGCCTCCGACGCTCATGAAGAAACCGGGATCCGTCTCCTCGTAGATCAGACGGTCATTGGCAGTATCATCGCCGATCTGGTGGAAGAATACTTTCGACGGCCTGTGGTTATCGTCCAGCAGCGTGTAGAAAAAGCCGTTATTATCGGATGCCCATGTGCCGCCACCGCCCGTGCTTTCGATACTGTCTGCAAGCTCGGCGCCCGTGGCAAGATCACGTACACGCAGCGTGTAGAATTCGGAACCCTTGTCGTCATAGGCCCACAACAGGCGCTTGTGGTCGGACGAATGGTCGATGCCTCCGAGCTGGAAATAGGGCTTTCCCTCAGCTTCATGGTCGCCATCCAGCAATATCTCCTCATCTCCGCCCTGGGCCGGCTTGCGGAAATAACGCGGCTGCTGGCCACCCATGCGGTAAGACGAACCGTAAGCAAAGGGTCCATCTTTCATAGGCACCGACGAATCGTCTTCCTTGATGCGTCCTTTCATCTCGGAAAAAAGCGTCTCGCGCAGCCCGGCCGTGTCAGACATCAACTGCGCCTGATATGCATTCTCTTCTTCAAGATGAGCGCGGATATCGGCGGCGAGCCGTGCAGGCTCGCGGAAGACTTCCTGCCAGTTGTCGGCCCGCATCCAGGCATATTCATCCGTGCGGGTTATACCGTGCCGCGTGTCCTCGACGGGGACTTTCACAGGGCGGGGAGCCTGCGCGGAACCGAAGGGTGCCTTTGTCGTCATCTTAAGCTTTCCATTTATTTCACAGTTCAAAGAACATGCTGCTCACCAGCGTTCAAGTCCCGTCTGCCATGGGAGATACATATTGTAATACTCTTTGCTTTGTCAGGCAGATGAACGACAGCTCGTATTGAGGCAGTATGTAGTTGTGTATTGATAATTGAACTAGGCGGTCAAAAAAAATCATTGAGCATTATGCCACCAAAGAACATATGCGATTGACTTGACAGTCATCTGGGATCATGAAGTTGACGCTGAGCGAATCGCTGACGCTCCCGCCATTAAATTCCGCAGATGCCATGCACTGATCATCGGCATCGTTATCATGTCTCTCGTTGGGATTTCACGAACATGGACACTGCCGACACGTTCCCGAAAAATATCGATACGCTTATCGAACTTACTGCTGATGTCGTCGCAGCCTATGTGAGCAACAACCCCGTTCCGGCATCCGAACTCTCCAATCTGATCGCCGATGTCCATGCAGCTCTTGGCCGCGTCGCCGGCAGCGCGTCACCCGAGCCCCTGCCCGTCGACAAGCAGAAGCCGGCAGTCAATCCCAAGAGATCGGTCCATGACGACTACATCATCTGCCTTGAAGACGGCAAGAAGTTCAAATCGCTCAAGCGCCATCTCATGACACACTACAATCTGACGCCTGAGCAGTACCGCGAGAAGTGGGGCCTGGACGCCAATTATCCGATGGTTGCTCCCAGCTATGCAGCCGCTCGTTCGGAACTTGCCAAGCAGATGGGCCTCGGCCGCAAGCGCAAGGCGCGCTGATACAGATTACTTTACGAATGAAGAAACGGCGCCTTGTGGCGCCGTTTTCTTTTTGGACGTTCAATGTTCGGGGCTGTTCTGAGCAGAGTTCCGTTTAAGCGCCGCTGGCGCAAATCAGCGCTTGCGGGTCAGGCTCCCCAGAATGCCGCGCACCAGCGCGCGCCCGATCGAAGACCCCACTGAACGCACAACCGACTTCACAGCCGCTTCCGTAACGGTCTGCCGGTTCGATGCGCGCGGCGCCGGCGCTCTGCGCGTGCGGCTGGTCGGTGCGGGTGTGTTGCCAAAATCCGGCAAGGTCCACCCGCCCCCTCCTCCGCCACCCGCCTGGCTCCGGGTCTGCTGCTGTGGCTGCTGCGCTGTCTGAGCCTCGGCAGCGCGCTTCTGCAGCATTTCAAAAGCGGATTCGCGATCGATCGGCTGATCATACTGGCCGGCGACAGGGCTGACGCTGAGAATATCCCGCCGTTCCTGCGGTGTGATTGGCCCAAGCCTTGAGGAGGGCGGACGGATCAATGTGCGTTGCACCATCGAAGGCACGCCCTTGTCCTCCAGCGTGGAAACCAGCGCCTCGCCGGTGCCGAGCTGGGTGATTGCCGTGGCGCAATTGAAATCCGGATTGGGGCGAAACGTGTCGGCTGCGGTTTTCACCGCCTTCTGCTCACGCGGCGTATAGGCGCGCAGGGCATGCTGTACACGATTACCCAGTTGCGCGAGCACGGTTTCCGGCACGTCGAGCGGATTCTGGGTCACGAAATAAACGCCAACCCCCTTCGAGCGAATAAGCCGCACCACCTGCTCCACCCGGTCGACCAGCGCCTTGGGCGCATCGTCGAACAGCAGATGCGCCTCGTCGAAGAAGAAGACCAGCTTCGGCTTGTCGGGATCGCCGACTTCGGGCAGCACCTCGAACAGTTCCGACATCAGCCACAGCAGGAAAGTCGCATAAAGGCGCGGGCTCATCATCAGCTTGTCGGCGGCAAGCACGTTGATGGCGCCGCGTCCGTCCCGCGTGGTACGCATCAGATCATCAATGCGCAGCGCCGGCTCGCCGAAGAAATGGTTGCCGCCCTGCTGCTCAAGAATCAGCAACGAGCGCTGAATGGCACCGACCGACTGCTTTGTGACGTTGCCGTAGCGCGCTCCGATTTCCGGGGCCCGCTCGGCCAGATTTGCCAGAAGCGCCTGCAGATCCTTCATGTCGAGGAGCAGAAGGCCCTCCTCGTCGGCGATACGGAAGGCAATGTTCATCACCCCTTCCTGCGCGTCTGTAAGGTTCATCAGCCGCGACAGCAGTAACGGCCCCATTTCGGAAATGGTGGCGCGAACGGGGTGTCCCTGCTCGCCGAACAGATCCCAGAAGATGACCGGAAATTCCTGAAACTCATAGGGATCGAGGCGGACTTCTGCGGCCCGCTTCTGCAAAAAATCTTTCGCCTCGCCCATCATGGCGATACCTGAAAGGTCACCCTTTATGTCGGCGCAGAACACCGGCACGCCCGCATTGGAAAAGCCCTCCGCCAGAACCTGCAAGGTCACGGTTTTACCCGTACCCGTTGCGCCGGTAACCAGGCCGTGGCGATTGCCATAACGCAGCAGCAATTCTTCCGGCCGCTGATAGCTGTCATCAGGTTTCCGGCTGGCACCCATGAAAATGCTGTCTTCAGCCGCCATCATGAATTCTCCGCGATCGAGTGGCCGGCAGGAAACCGGCCAGTTTCGCAGGTATAGTAAGGCGAAAGCCAAATTCAAAGGCGCAAGTTCCGTCCTGCCTCATCTGCTGCATTGCCGTACGTGAACAGGGACCTTACAGTGCACCACATCCGGGCCGGCGCGGCGCTCTCCCCGGGTAGCAGTAAAGGACCATATTCTTGACCGACACAGCAGCAGATCGCCACGGCCAGGACAACCGTTGGAAAGCTATTGCCGAACAGGCGCTTGGCGACGGTGCTATCACAGCCGCTTCCGGCAAACCGCGCTGGGCGATCTGTCAGCGCATTGACGACCCCGATGTGGAGCGCGCGCGTGCCCAGATCGCAGACGATCTCGCACAAGGCGCGACCGGGCTTTCACTGGTCTTCGATGGCGCTCCCAATGCATTTGGGTATGGTCTGCCGGGGACGCCCCAGGCGCTCGGACGGATTCTTGAAGATGTGCCGCTCGAGAGGATCTACCTGCGGCTTGACGTTCACCCGGCCAGCCGCGCCATGGCCGACTGGCTGGTTGGAAGCCTTGGCAAGGGAAATATCGATCCTTCACGTCTCAACCTGTCCTTCGGCATAGATCCGGCCGCGACATTTGCCGGCACGGGCCGTCTGCGCATGACCATCGAGGCATTGCAGGCCTCGATGCCGCAATCTCTGGCCTATTTCTTCGCCATGGATGTGCCCGGCATTCTGCTCGAAGCGGACGGCCGCGTTCTGCACAATGCCGGCGCCACCGAAGCGCAGGAGCTTGGTGCCATGCTGGCTTCCGCCGCAGCGCATCTGCGCCTGTTTCAGGAAGCCAGGCAAGCTCTGGTCTATGCCGCCCCGCATATCGGGTTTGCCGTTGGCGTTGATGACGATGCTCTGGCATCTGCCGCCAAGATCAAGGCTCTGCGCCTACTCTGGGCGCGCCTTCAGGAAAGCTTTTCAATTTCACCGACGCCCACCGAAATCCACGCAGAAACCTCCATGCGCATCGTCGGGCGACAGGATCTTTCCGGCAATGTCGCCCGTAATGCCGCTGCGGTTTTCGGCGCTGCCGCAGGAGGCGCTGATTCGATCGCGGTCCTGCCACACACGATCGCTCACGGCCTTCCGGAAGGAAATGCCCGCCGCATCGCCCGCAATCTGCAGATGCTCGTCGCGCAGGAACAGGCAGACCTTCCCGGCGTCGATGAACTGGTCGAAGATTTTTGCCAGCAGGGCTGGGCGGAATTTCAGCGGATCGAGCAGGAAGGCGGGATTCTGCCGAGCCTGAAAGCCGGTCACATCCAGAACCGGGTAAAGACCGCGTCCAGTCAGCGCCGGACCGTATCAGCAACTCAACAGAACGCTGATGCTGCGGCCTCAGTGGCGACCCTCGCCGCAGAGCGCCATCCGGCGCCGACGGATGGCGTGGTCTTCTGCGAGGCTCTGCATCCCCTGTTCTTCGACGGAAGCGTGGAAACGGTCGCGCAGGAATAAAGCACCCGCCGTCGCCCGGAGCCTTCGGTTAGTCGCCTTTCCGAACCGGAAAAGTGTTTCCACTTTTCCTGAAAACGCTCTGGGCAGCCAGTCGTCTTCAAGCTTCTGCGATCAGGTCGACGATCTCCCATTCGCGACCGTTGACGGTGATCAGTTCGCCAACCTTCTTGCCGAAGAGAGCCTGCGCCATGGGTGAGATATGCGAGATCGAGCCTTTGCCGGGCTCGGCCTCGTCCTCCCCCACGATCTGCCATCTGGCCGTCTTGCCGTCTTCATCTTCCAGCGCCACGGTCATGCCGAAGCGAACGACATCGGAATCGGCATCCGGAACGGACAGCTCGGCATTCTCGCGCCGCGCTCCCCAATACCGCAGATCGCGTGCGGCAAGCTCCAGTCGTTCCCGATCCCCTTCGGCCTCGGCGCGCACGATCTCTTCGCGCAACCGAACGATTTCCACCTCGATAAGCGCCAGACCGCGTTGCGTGACGAGATTGCGATGCGGGCTCACAGGGCGCTCGCCAAGGGCTGCGATCGCGCTTTCGTTATCGTCCTCCCGGGTAAACGCCCTGCTCATGGCGGCTCAGTCCGCAAATGCGGCCGGGCGAACCTCGCCGACCTTCGCGCCATTGCGGCTCATGATGGGCTTGTGCGCCAGATTGCGCAGTTCCTCCGCAAGCGGCTCGTCCTTTTCAAGAAGCTTCGCCAGAACGCCCGCAATCATCGCTTCAGCCGCGCGGACGGCTCCGTCATCGCATTTCAGCGCGATACCGAAGCCCAGTTCCGGCACCGCGGCGCAATAGACGCCCTCTGCCCCCATCTTGACGAAGATGCGACCGGGCGCGGCCTTCATCAGAGCCTCGTCGGCACGGCCGGTTCCCGAAACCATGAAGGGCTCCGCCATGCAGGCCGACATCAGCCGCCGTCCGGCCTTTGCCCGCTCCGGCTGCAAGCCGTTTCCGGTCGCTATTCTGGCAAACCCCATCGCGAAATCGCGCAGCGGAACCGCATAGGTCGGGATCGAGCAACCGTCGGTGCCGCAACTGTCCACGTCATGGGCCGCCCCGGTCACTGCCTCCATGGCATCATGTACCAGCCCCTGCAGCCTGTGATCCGCCTTCACGTAGCCCTCATGGGCGATGCCGGAATGGCAGCAGGTGCAGAGAAATCCGGCATGTTTGCCCGAACAGTTGTTGTGCAGCGCATTGGGTTCGCCGCCTGCCCGCGCCATCGCTATGGTGGCGGCATGGTTGTCCGGCCAGTGGCAGCCGCATTCCAGCGCTGTTTCATCCAGCCCCGCGCGCCGCAGCATCGAAAGCGCCGTCTCGGCATGCAGGGGCTCGCCGGAATGCGACGCGCAAGCCAGAGCCAGCTCACGATCTCCAAATCCATAAGCGTCCGCCGCACCGCTCTCGACCAGTGGCAAAGCCTGAATGAGCTTTACCGCAGAGCGGGGAAAGACCGGTCGGTGCGTCTCCCCGATTTCCCAGACGGATTTTCCGTCGCCATCAAAAACCGCCACCGAACCACGATGAACGCTTTCCACCAGAGTTCCGCGAAGAACCTCTGCCAGTACCGGATTTGTCACGTCTGCCGGCTCCTCCCAGGCCAGAGCAATTCCGAAATCGAATCATGAGGCGATCTAATTTCGGAACTGCGAAAACCGCTCGCAGCGCTCGCGCGCTTCGCGTCAGTTATGAATCCGCTTTAGCGGATACGGTCGAGAATCGATACATAGTTGGCGACAGCCGCACCTCCCATGTTGAAGATGCCACCCAGCTTTGCATTCGGCACCTGAATGCCGCCCGCCTCGCCGGCAAGCTGCATCGAGGTCAGCACATGCATCGAAACCCCCGTTGCGCCGATCGGGTGGCCCTTTGATTTCAGGCCGCCGGAAGGATTGACCGGCAGCTTGCCGTCCTTGGCCGTATAGCCTTCTAGCGCCAGCTTCGCGCCCTCGCCGCGTTTCGCCAGTCCCATCGCCTCATACTCGATCAGTTCGGCAATGGTGAAGCAGTCATGCGTCTCCACGAAAGACAGATCGTCCAGGGTCACGCCGGCCTTCTTCAGCGCCTGCGCCCAGGCATGTTCGCAGCCCTCGAACAGCAATATGTCGCGCTTCGACATCGGCAGGAAATCCTGCACATGCTCATTGGCGCGGAAGGCGATGGCACGGCGCATCGACAGCGCCGTCGTGGCATCCGTCAGCACAATTGCTGCGGCGCCGTCCGAGACGAGCGAGCAGTCGGTGCGCTTGAGAGGTCCCGCAACATACGGGTTCTTCTCGCTTTCCTGCCGGCAGAAATCGTAGCCCAGATCCTTGCGCATCTGTGCATAGGGGTTTTCAACGCCATTCTTGTGGTTCTTGGCGGCAATGGCGGCAAGCGCGTCCGACTGGTCGCCATGACGCTGGAAATAGGCATGGGCGATCTTGCCGAACACGCCGGCGAAGCCTGCCGGGGTGTCGCCGTCTTCCGGCAGATAGGATGCCTTCAGGAGATTGGCGCCGATCTCCGGTCCCGGCGTGGTCGTCATCTGCTCGGCGCCCACCACAAGAACGAAACGCGCGCCCGAGTCGACGGCCCGGATGCCCTGCCGCACGGCGGCCGATCCGGTCGCGCAGGCGTTCTCCACCCGCGTCGCCGGCTTGAAGCGCAGGCGGTCATCTGTCTGGAGCACGAGGCTCGCCGTGAAATCCTGCGCCGAAAATCCTGCGTTGAAGTGACCGAGCACGATCTCGCCCACGTCTTCCGGTCCGATGCCCGCATGTTCCAGCGCTTCAGCGGCTACCTTGGCAATCAGACTTTCCAGCGTTTCGCCTTCCAGCTTGCCGAAGCGCGAATGCGCCCAGCCGACGATACATGCGGTCATGACAACATCTCCCTGTCCGTTCAGCTGTCCGGCTGATCACGGCACTCTGATCCGCGCAGGATAACCACCCCGCCGGCCTCGTAAAGCACCTTGTTGTGGGTCAGGTACAAATTGCTCGATTTTTCATTGATTGATTAGTCAATCAAAAATACACTTGCCCTAAGGAGAAGCCAGAATGCCAAAAATCGGAATGGAGCCCTTGCGCCGCCGGGCGCTGATCGACGCTACCATTTCCACCGTGGGCGAACGTGGCACGCTGAACGTGACCGTTTCGGAAATCGCCGGGCGCGCCGGCGTTTCCTCCGCCCTTGCGCATCACTATTTCGGCCCGAAGGAAGTGCTTTTGCAGGCCACGATGCGACAATTGCTGGTCGATCTGGGCCGTGACGCGGTCGTGGCGCTTAAAAACGCCACCACGGCGCGCGAGCGCCTGTCCGCGATCATCGCCGTCAATTTCAATGCCGCACAGTTTCGCGAGGAAACCGTGCATGCGTGGCTGGCCTTCTATGTGGAGGCTCAGAATTCCCCGCCGCTGCGCCGCCTGCTGCGCGTTTATGCAAGGCGTCAGAATTCCAACCTGATGAGCGCGCTCGTTCCGCTGGCCGGCCGCACGGAAGCCCGGCGCATGGCGGAAGCAATCGCGGCCATGATCGACGGTCTCTACATCCGCCGCGCCTTGCGTGACGGTCTTCCCAATCCCGCAAGTGTGGCCTCGCTGGTCGAGGATTATGTCGATGCGAAACTCAGACAACAGGCGAATTCATCATGAGCAACCGGCCTAACATCCTGATCCTCATGGTCGACCAGCTCGCCGGAACCCTGTTTCCCGATGGCCCGGCCGAATTTCTTCATGCGCCCCATCTTCGCGCCCTTTCGGCCCGCTCGGCCCGGTTCCGCAACAATTACACCGCCTCGCCCCTGTGCTCGCCTGCCCGCGCCTCCTTCATGAGCGGCCAGCTTCCCTCACGTACCGGCGTTTATGACAACGCCGCCGAGTTCGCCTCGTCGATCCCCACTTTCGCCCATCATCTGCGCGCCGCCGGCTACCACACCTGCCTGTCGGGCAAGATGCACTTCGTCGGACCGGATCAGTTGCACGGCTTCGAAGAGCGTCTGACCACCGACATCTACCCGGCCGATTTCGGCTGGACGCCGGACT
This sequence comes from Aquamicrobium sp. YD-1-mutant5, assembly GCF_059509755.1. NCBI lineage: Bacteria > Pseudomonadati > Pseudomonadota > Alphaproteobacteria > Hyphomicrobiales > Phyllobacteriaceae > Aquamicrobium > Aquamicrobium sp. YD-1-mutant5. Next base: position 53,510 of record NZ_JCAKKP010000013.1, on the reverse strand, counting down.
ACCGCAAGCCCGGCGAACGCATCGACTGGTGGTATCACAATCTGGGTTCCGTCACAGGGGCGGGCGTCGCGGAAATCACCAACCAGATGGAATATGACGACGAGGTCGCCTTCCTCGCCGGCCAGAAGCTCTACGACCTGTCGCGCCAGTCCGGCGATGAAAACCGCCGCCCCTGGTGCCTGACGGTCTCCTTCACTCACCCGCACGACCCCTATGTGGCGCGCCGCAAGTACTGGGATCTCTACGAGGACTGCCCGCAACTGGAACCTGACGTGGGCTTCATGGCCCATGACGAGCAGGACCCGCATTCGCAGCGCCTCTATCTCGCCAGCGACTATGCCAGTTTCGACATCAAGCCCGAGCAGGTGCGCCGCGCGCGGCAAGGCTATTTCGCCAACATCTCCTATATCGACGACAAGGTTGGCGAGTTGCTGGACGTGCTCGACCGCACGCGCATGGCCGATGACACGATCATCCTGTTCTGCTCCGACCATGGCGACATGCTGGGCGAGCGCGGCCTGTGGTTCAAAATGAGCTTCTTCGAGGGATCCGCGCGCGTTCCGCTTATGATCGCCGGCAAGGGCATCACCGCCGCCCATATCGATGCGCCTGCCTCGAACCTCGACATCTGTCCCACCCTCTGCGACCTCGCCGGCATCGACATTTCCGCCATCATGCCATGGACGGACGGACAGTCGCTGAAGCCCCTCATGCAGGGCAAAGAGCGCAGCGAGCCGGTACTGATGGAATATGCGGCGGAGGGCTCCTATGCTCCGTTGGTCGCCATCCGCGACGGCAAGCACAAGTTCGTGCATTGCGAGATCGACCCGCCGCAACTGTTTGATCTGGAATCGGATCCTCTCGAACGGGAAAACCTTGCGGCCGCTCCCGAAAATGCCGGTCTGGTCGCTGCCTTCATGGAAAAAGTCCGTGCGCGCTGGGACATGGCCGCCTTCGACGCTGCCGTGCGCCAGAGCCAGGCACAGCGCTGGGTCGTCTATCCCGCGCTGCGCAACGGCGCTTACTTCCCGTGGGATTTCCAACCTCTGCAAAAAGCGTCCGAACGCTACATGCGCAACCACATGGATCTCAACACCCTCGAAGAACAGAAGCGCTTTCCGCGAGGTGAATAGCCATGCATGAGGCAGACTTCGTCATCATCGGCTCCGGTTCCGCCGGCTCGGCCATGGCCTACCGGCTTTCCGAGGATGGCAAGCATTCGGTCATCGTCATCGAATATGGCGGCACCGATTATGGCCCGCTCATTCAGATGCCGTCCGCCCTGTCGATCCCGCTCAACATGCCGCTCTACGACTGGGGTTTTTCCAGCGAGCCCGAACCGCATCTGGGCGGAAGGGTTCTCGCCACGCCGCGCGGCAAGGTTCTGGGTGGCTCTTCTTCCATCAATGGCATGGTCTATGTGCGCGGCCACGCCCGCGATTTCGACCACTGGGCGGAGGAAGGCGCTGCCGGCTGGAGTTATGCCGACGTGCTTCCCTACTTCAAGCGTATGGAGCACTCCCACGGCGGCGAGCAAGGCTGGCGCGGAACCAGCGGCCCGCTGCACGTCCAGCGCGGCAAGCGCGCAAACCCTCTCTACGCCGCCTTTATTGAGGCCGGCCAGCAGGCCGGTTTCGAGCTGACCGCTGACTACAACGGCTCGAAGCAGGAAGGTTTCGGGCCGATGGAACAGACCATCCATCGCGGCCGGCGCTGGTCTACCGCCAATGCCTATCTGCGCCCTGCCCTCAAACGCAGAAATGTGAGTCTGGTCAGCGGCTTCGCGCGAAAAGTCATCATCGAGAATCAACGCGCCACCGGCGTCGAGATCGAAGTTCGCGGACAGATTCAGGTCGTTAAAGCGCGACGTGAGGTGATCGTCGCTGCGTCCTCGATCAACTCGCCGAAAATCCTGATGCTTTCCGGCATCGGCCCCGCACGACATCTACAAGAAAAAGGTATCGCAGTGGTTGCCGACCGGCCGGGTGTCGGGGCCAATCTCCAGGATCATCTGGAACTCTATATCCAGCAGGAATCCACCCAGCCGATCACGCTGAACTCGGTCCTTAATCCGATCTCAAAGGCGCTGATCGGCGCACAGTGGCTGCTGTTCAAGAGCGGTCTCGGCGCCACCAATCATTTCGAGGCCGCCGCCTTTCTGCGCTCGGCAGCTGGCATCGATTACCCGGATATCCAATATCACTTCATCCCCGCCGCCGTGCGTTACGATGGCAAAGCGGTCGCCGACACGCACGGTTTTCAGGCGCATGTCGGGCCGATGCGCTCCAGATCGCGCGGCAGCGTTACGCTGCGTTCTCCCGATGCGTGGGAAAAACCCGTCATCTGCTTCAACTACATGTCGCATCCTGACGACTGGACGGAATTCCGCCACTGCATCCGCCTCACCCGCGAAATCTTTTCACAAGCCGCCTTCGATCCCTATCGTGGCAGGGAGATCTCTCCCGGCAGTGATGTGCAAACCGACGAAGAACTCGATGCCTTCATTCGCGATCATGCCGAGAGTGCGCTGCATCCCTGCGGCACCTGCCGCATGGGCCGGGCTGATAATCCCATGAGCGTTGTGGACCCTGAATGCCGGGTCATCGGCGTTGAAGGTCTGAGGGTCGCGGATTCGTCCATCTTCCCGCGCATCACCAACGGCAACCTCAACGCACCCTCGATCATGACCGGCGAAAAGGCCGCTGATCATATTCTCGGCCGCACCCCGCTGCCGCCGTCCAATCTGGAACCCTGGATCAATCCGCGCTGGCAACAGTCGGACAGATAAGCCAAAGTCCTTTCAACCGATCCGATGGAATTACCGGAGCCTGCCATGCGCGCCCAACCGACCGCCTCGCATTACGTCAATGGACGTTATATCGACGACGACCGTGGCGCCGAGATCGCCGTCATCTATCCGGCCACCGGCGAACGCATCGCCACGCTGCATGCGGCGACGCCCAACATCATCGAGTTGGCCATCGAATCGGCGCGCGCCGCGCAGGCCGAATGGGCACGCCTCAAGCCGGTCGAGCGCGGCCGCATCCTGCGCCGCGCCGCCGATATTCTGCGCGAGCGCAATGAGGCTCTGGCGCGGCTTGAAACGCTGGACACCGGCAAGGCCATTCAGGAAACGCTGGTGGCGGACGCCCCTTCCGCCGCCGACTGCCTCGAATATTTCGCAGGCGCCATTGCCAGCTTCAACGGCGAGTTCATCGACCTGGGTGGCCCCTTCGCCTACACGCGCCGCGAACCGCTCGGCGTCTGCGTCGGCATCGGCGCATGGAACTATCCGATCCAGATCGCCGGCTGGAAATCCGCACCAGCGCTCGCCATGGGCAACGCCATGGTGTTCAAGCCCTCCGAAAACACGCCGTTGTCGGCGCTGGCGCTGGCCGAAATCTATTCCGAGGCCGGCCTGCCGGACGGCCTGTTCAACGTGGTGCAGGGCTATGGCGATGTCGGCGCATCCCTTGTCGGCCATCCCTCCGTCGCCAAGGTGTCGGTCACCGGTTCGGTCGCTACCGGCAAGCGCGTTCTGGCGCAGGCCGGAGCCAACATGAAGCACGCCACCATGGAGCTCGGTGGCAAGTCGCCGCTCATCGTCTTTGACGATGCCGACCTCGAAAACGCCATCGGCGGCGCGATGCTCGGCAACTTCTACTCCACGGGCCAAGTCTGCTCCAATGGCACCCGAGTCTTCGTTCAGAAAGGCCTGCAGGACCGGTTTGTCGAGCGCCTTGTCGAGCGCACCAAGAAAATCCGCATTGGCGACCCGCTCGACCCTGAAACCCAGATGGGGCCGCTGGTCAGCAAGGCCCAGCATCAGCGTGTGCTGTCCTATATCGAAGCCGGCATGCAGGAAGGTGCTGTCCTCGCCTGCGGCGGCAATGCCCCTGCCCTGCAAGGTTTCGATGGCGGCTTCTTTGTCGAACCCACCGTCTTCACCGGCGTCAGCGACACGATGCGCATCGCGCGCGAGGAGATTTTCGGCCCCGTGATGAGCGTCTTGTCCTTCGAGGATGAAGACGAAGTGATCGGCCGCGCCAACGGCACCGAGTTCGGCCTTGCCGCCGGCGTCTTCACCCGCGACATAGCACGCGCGCATCGCGTCATCGGTGAGCTGCAGGCCGGCACCTGCTGGATCAACGCCTACAATCTCACCCCCGTTGAGATGCCGTTCGGCGGCTACAAGCAGTCCGGCATCGGGCGCGAGAATTCGCTCGCCGCCCTCCAGCACTATTCGCAGATCAAGTCGGTCTATGTGGAGACCGGCGACGTCGACAGCCCCTACTGACCTGTCTCCGTCGTCGCGTCCAGATACTGCATCAGCGCGTAGACGAGGTGATAGAAAATCGAGGCAGGCACCTCGGTCGCCACAGAGCGGCCGCGCTCGTCGATGCGATCGACCCACAGGCCGAGCGGCGCCGGGTCGATATGCCAGCGGAACAGGCGGCCCACGCGCGCCTCGATCTCAGGCTTGAGGTCCGGCCCGTCGGCCCGATCCAGCGCGATCGACGCCTTGATCGCCTCCGTCTGCGGCCAGCTTCGCGACACCAGATCGAGCGGCATGCCCTGCTTCGACACCGCGCCGTAGGCAAGGCCGGTCGCACGGTTCAGGCCATTGGCGACAGCCGAGGCATAGAGCTTGCGGGCATAGGTGGTGAGGCTCTTCTGGCCGCTGCGATTGGCGAAGTCGATCAGCAGCGAGGCCCATTCGAAATGATGGCCGGGCTCTGTCCAGTCGCCCTTGCCATCCGGGGCCGGCGCCCAGCCATCCTCGAAGAATTCACCTACGGTCCATGAATCGGCGTCGAAGAAATAGCTGCGGAACAGATCGACGATGCGGGCGGCACGGCGCAGATAGGTCCTGTCGCCGGTTGCCTCATGCCAGGCCAGAAACGCTTCCAGCAGATGCATATGCGGGTTGGAGCGGCGCAGGCTGCCACCCTCCGGCGCTTCAAGAAAACCGGCAAGGCTGCTGTCCTCCAGATGCTCGTCGAGGAAGGCGAAGGTTTCCCGGCCAAGCCTCAGCGCATCGGGATTGCCACACATATGAGCGTGGGCGAGTGCCAGAAGCACGCAGGAATGGTCGTAGGCGTCTTCGGTCGCATCGTTTATCGAACCATCGACGTTGAGGGTGCGCACCCAGCCGCCCCGGTCGGTGCGCCCGCGCGACATGAACTCCAGCCCGTGCGCGATCAGCCGGTCGGCAGGCCCGTCCCAGCCGCGCGACCCCGCGACCGCGAAACCGTAGACCTGCCGCGCCATGGTGCGCATGCGCTTCGGCCTGGCCAGCGGCACGGCATCCAGCCCCAGCGCCTCATGAAACCCACCATGGCGCTCGTCCACGCCAACGGTCGACCACAAGGGCAGCGCCTCATCGAACAGCCAGTGCCGCACGCGGCTGCGCCACGCGCCGCTTTCCACCACCCGGTCGTGCGACGGCGTGAAGCGTGTCTCCAGCCTTCCGCTCTTTTCGAGCTGCTGCACCACCTTGCGTACATTCTGGCTGTGCGAGACAGGCGCCACGAAGGTCGCGTCGGCGGTGGCGACCACGGCCGTATCCTTCAGTCCGACCGCCGACAGCAGCCGGCCATGGCTGCGGATATAGGAGTTCTCGCAATCGATGGCGACGACATCGCCAATGATGACATTGCCGTTTTCGTCGGAAGGTCCGACATCAAGCAGGGACTGCCACGAACCGAGATCGTTCCAGCGAAAGCCCGCCGGCACCATGGCGATGCCTTCGGCACGTTCCATCACCGCATAGTCGATGGAATCGGACGGGATCGCCGCATAGAGATCCTCCGGCATATAGAGGCCGGAAAGATCGGTTCTGGCGGCTGCGAAAGCTTTCTCCGTCGCGGCCCATATATCCGGCTGGAAGCGCAGGAAAGCATCGCGCATCACGCTCGCCCGGAACAGGAAGATGCCCGCATTCCAGTAGTAATTTCCTGCCGCAACGTATTTCTGCGCAGTCGCGGTATCAGGTTTTTCCACGAAGCGCGAGACATCGAACACGCCGCCATGCTCCGCGCCGACTTCGATATAGCCATAGCCGGTTTCAGGCTGATCGGGGCGAATGCCGAACACCACCAGCCTGCCCGCACCAGCTGCCGGCACGCCCTGCTCCACCGTCTGCCAGAATTGCGCGGTGGTGGAAATTTCGTGGTCGGAAGGAACCACCAGCACGAGGCTGTCGCCGAAATCGGCCAGCGTGCGCAGCGTAGCCAGCGCCACCGCGGCGGCCGTATTGCGCCCCACCGGCTCGAACAGCACGCCGCCGCCAGCGAGATCAATGCCATTGATGTCGCCATGCACGCGCCCGGCATGGCGTTCGGATGCGATCAGGAACACAGGTGCGACACCCGCTGTCCGGCCTGTCATGCGCCGCAGCGTCTTGGCCAGCATCGAGCCATCGCCTGACAGATCGTGAAACTGCTTGGGATTGTCCTCGCGCGACAGCGGCCACAGCCGCGATCCCACGCCGCCGCTCATCACGAAACAGGCGATAAGGTCACTCATGGTCACGCTCAAAATGTCTGGTTGTAGGGACCGACTTCCGGGCTGCGCCGCAGCACGGCATCCAGCGCCTCGAACATCTCGCGCCGCCGTTCCGCAGAAACCGGGCTTTCCACCACCACGACCAGCTCGGGCTTGTTGGAGGACGCCCGGATCAGCCCCCAGGTGCCGTCCTCAGCCACGACGCGAACGCCGTTCACCGTCACCAGTTCGACGATCGGCTGCCCGGCAAAGCGTTCTCCGGCGGCCTTCATCGCCTCGAAATCGGCCAGCACCCGCTCGACCACGCCATATTTGATCTCATCGTCGCAATGCGGCGACATGGTCGGCGTGCCGTATGTGACCGGCAGTTCCCGATATAGATCGGCCATCGACTTTGACGGATTGCGGTCGAGCATGCCGCACACGGCAATCGCCGTCACCAGCCCATCATCATAGCCGCGCCCGATCGGCGGGTTGAAGAAGAAATGGCCGGATTTCTCGAAGCCGGCGATGGCGCCAAGCTCGGCTACGCGGCGCTTGATGTAGGAGTGGCCGGTCTTCCAGTAATCGGTCTCAGCGCCATTGGCCTGCAATTGCGGATCGGTCTTGAACAGGCCCGTCGACTTGACGTCCACGACGAAGGACGAGCCGGGATATTGTTGCGAAATGTCACGCGCCAGCATGACGCCGACCTTGTCGGCGAAGATCTCGTTGCCTTCATTGTCGACCACGCCGCAGCGGTCGCCGTCGCCATCGAAGCCGAGGCCCACATCCGCGCCAGTCTCCAGCACCTTGTCGCGGATGGCATGCAGCATCTGCATGTCTTCCGGGTTCGGATTGTAACGCGGGAAGCTGTGGTCCAGTTCGACGTCGAGCGGAATCACCTCGCAGCCGATTCGTTCGAGCGCCTGCGGGGCGAAGGCGCCCGCCGTGCCGTTGCCGCAGGCAGCCACCACCCTGAGCTTGCGTGATATCCGCTTTCCCGCGACCAGATCATCGAGATAAGTGTCGCGAAAATCGGGCACGAATTCGTAGGAACCCCCGCCGACGAGATCGAAGTCGCCCTCCAGAACGATTTTCTTCAATGCCGACATTTCGTCCGGCCCGAAGGTCAGCGGCCGCTGCGCGCCCATCTTCACGCCGGTCCAGCCGTTTTCGTTGTGCGAAGCGGTGACCATGGCGACCGAAGGCGTGTCGAGCGCGAACTGCGCGAAATAGGCCATGGGCGAAAGGGCAAGGCCTATGTCCTTCACCTTCGCGCCGGCGGCCATCAAGCCCGACACCAGGGCCAGCTTGATCGCAAGCGAATACTCGCGGAAGTCATGGCCCGTCACGATCTCGGGGCCGATGCCCATGCGGCGGATCAGCGTCGCCAGTCCCATGCCCAACGCCTGCACGCCGATCAGATTGAGTTCCGGCTCCTTTTCCGCGCCCGGACGGCCAAACCACCAGCGCGCGTCATATTCGCGAAAGCCGGTCGGTTTAATCAGCGCCGAAGTCTCGAACCCGAACGTATTCGGCCTCGCCTGTTCCACGATCCTGAGCTTCAATTGAGCAGGCCCCCGCACCTTTTTAACACGCAACTCTGCTGCATTGCCTATCAGCAAAGCCTTTAAAGGGGGTTATTCTCGCACCATCCCGCCGTGTTCACAAACAATCGTGACAAACAGGCAAATTGTCGTGTCATTGCCGCTTGCAGGAACAGATTCGCGGCGTTATAAGCCCGCCACTGGTCACGGAGTGTAGCGCAGCCTGGTAGCGCACGTCGTTCGGGACGACGGGGTCGCAGGTTCAAATCCTGCCACTCCGACCAGATAAAACAATCAGTTAGTTTTCCCGATTTTTCTCCTCTCCCCTAGACTCCGCCTGAAACAATCAGGAGAGGCCGGGTTATTGGTGTGGGGAAGCTGATTTCAGATATGCAATGAGGTTCCTGATATCCTCATCGCTCCATAACCCCAGAAACCGCATGGAATTGCCCGGAATGGTTCTTCTCGGGCTGTAGAGGAATTCGGCCAGCAGTTCCTCAGTCCACACTCTTCCTTCCTGTCCGGCACTTTTCATTGCCTGCGAATAGGACCGGAAGTCCGGGACCGAGCCAATCTCGCGGCCAACAATCCCCATGAGGTGGGGCCCCATTCGATTGCCGTTGCTGGTTATGTTGTGGCAGGGGGCGCATTTGCGAAATATCTGTTCCCCGGCTCCAATATCCGCAGGAGCGGCGGAAGCCGTCGTCAAAGTGAGGAACAGCGCGGTCCGAACCAATCCGGCTACGCAAGACAGAACGCCGGCATCGCGCCAAAACATGTGTCGGACCGCCTCAGATTTTCGGCATGTCACGATCGCGATGCCGCGGGAATTCGGCAACATTCATAGAATACAGATTGCCTGCTATCCATCGATATTGACGGCTGACACCGGCAGGGTCAATCTCCTGTAGGGTTCGCATAATCCTCCCCTCCTCCGCTAAGGTGCCAAAACACATGTCTGAAGTCTCCCCTAAAGACGCAGGTCTTTTCATACCCTTTTTGGGCCCGTTCTATCGAAACTTCGCGCAGCCATATGGATGGGCGGCATTCAGAATTGTCATCGGCGGCCTGTTGATGATCGAGGGGTGGCCGAAAATCGTTGCACCCTTTGCGCAAACCGGGTTTGTTGAAGGACTTGGCCTCTATCCCGGCTGGTTCTTCTCGCCGCTGCTGGCCATCATGCAGTTTGTGGGAGGAGCCATGATCGCCGTCGGCCTTTTCACACGCCCCGTCGCTCTGGCCAATGCCGTGATGCTGGTGGTCACCATCTGGTTCCACATCACCCACCCGTACGGCGACGCTTTCCTTACTGCTGAAGGAATGGAATTTCTGAAGGATAATCTTCAGTATCTCACTGCTGATGGTCAGGCGCGACTGCTCTCCGACGGTGGTTCTGCATTCCTGCATCAGGTCCAGTCCAAAGCCGAATTCAACTCGACTTTCTGGTCAGCCGGGGCCGCTTTGATAGCAGCTTTTGGCGGCGGTCGGATTTCCGTTGATCGCCTGCTGATTGGACGGGAATTCTGAACGCGCTGATCCGCCGGACAGTGCGGATCGCATGCGGAAGTAAAGGGATCGCCGAAGGCCGTTTTTACAACGGGTCCAGGCGGTTCCCGCAAGCCGGCAGGAAACAACTGCCTGATACGCCGATCCTGCGGAGACCAGAACCTCCCGGGTCCAGCCAGCCATCTGCTCCGAAGTGCTGAGGGCAGTCCGTCATCGCGACAGGCGTCGCGCATTGGCCCGCACCTTCTTGCGGTAGCCTTTCACCACCTTGTCAGGCGAAGCGCCCCGCGCGATCTGGACGGAGGCCTGACCTGCCGCAGCGACCTTCTCGCTCACCATGCGGCGCGCCTCGCGCTCACCCCGCTTGCCGCCCATGGCAAGCTTCATGGTCCGCAACCAGATCACCTGCTGGGCCTCGATTCCCAGCATCGCCATGTTGAACCACAATCTGTGCATCGCGATCTCCTTTGCGGGCGCGCCCCTCAACGCGAATGGCCGTAAGCGGTTCCATGAGGGTTGCGCCCGGCAATCCGCCTGTGTCTTGATTCTGGTCAATCCACGTTACAGATGGCCTGCTATCAGTGGATGACCTGAGAACAGAGAACCGATGTCTTTCGTATCATTCGTCATCGCCGCCATCATGGTGCTGATCACGCCCGGCCCGACAAACACGATCCTCGCGGCATCGGGCGCAGCTATGGGCTGGCGTCGCGCCATGGTTCTGCCTGTGGCGGAGGCGGCAGGCTATATGGTCGCCGTCACGGCCTATCTGGTTCTTGTGCAAAGCTTCGCCGATGTGGCCGCCGCGATGCCGGTCATGAAGGGAATTGCTGCGGTCTGGCTGCTGTTTTCGGCATGGAAGCTCTGGCACCAGCCTGCGGACGCCATAGCAACGGAAAAGTCCGCTGCCATGCGCCGGGTCTTCCTGACGACCCTTCTCAATCCGAAGGCGATGCTGGTGGGCGCCATACTGATCCCGGCCATGAGCCCCGGGCTCCGGTCGGGCGCGATCGCGACGTTCCTTTGCTTGTCGCTGATTGCCGGAGCGATCTGGACAGTCTGCGGCTCGTCGCTGCCCAAAGCTATCAGGCCGCACGCCTATCGGCTTGCTGCTGTGGTCATCGGCCTGTTTTCGCTGATGGCGGCTTCCAGCGCCATTGCCGGCTGATCGCCGGCTCGTCGGCCCTCAAGGCGTTGCTGACACCACAACCTTATCGGCTGTCGGACTGGATCGTATCCAGATAGGCAAGCAGGGCCGTCACCTGATCCGAAGTGGCCTTGAACTCGGGCATATCGGGATGCCCGCTGTAAATGCCTTCCACAAAGGCTTCTTCAAGCGCATCCAGAGGATAGCGCTTCGACAGGTCGCGCATGGGCGGTGCCTGCGGATGCTTGCTTTCATCCCTGGCGCCAATGGCGTGACAGGGCGAGCAATTCATCTCCGCGATCTGGCGGCCCCTTCTGACGAGGTCTTCGGCCTGCGCAGGGACGGTGAACGCTGTGGCTAACAGAACAATGGCTAGGCGTTTCATGAGTTCGCTTGTCTATGGAAATGGTTAACGGGAGGTTCAGAAGCGAACCGCCACACCAGATTGAGCAGGCATTCCTGTCAGGACTGGATTACCACCACGCGCGTGCCCGGCGTCGCGCGTTCGTAAAGATCGATGACATCGTGATTGAGCATGCGGATGCAGCCGCTGGAAACGGCCTTGCCGATAGTGCTCGGCTGGTTGGTGCCGTGGATGCGGAACATGGTGTCGCGTCCGTCGCGGTAGAGATAGAGCGCCCGCGCGCCCAGTGGATTGTTGGGTCCGCCCGGCAGGCCACCGGCATACCGGCGGTTGCGCGGATCGCGCCGCATCATGTTGGCCGTCGGCGTCCAGCTTGGCCATTCGGCCTTTCGGCCGATCGTCGCGTTGCCGCGCAATGCAAGGCCCTGGCGGCCAACGCCTATACCGTAGCGGATGGCGCGGCCATTTCCGAGAACGTAATAGAGCCGGCGCTCCGACGTGTTTACCACGATGGTGCCGGCAGCATAGTCCCCGCCGAAAGCCACTTCGGTGCGGCGCAGCTCCGGCTTCACTTCCGATGCAGGTATGGCCGGCAGCGGAAACCGCTCACCCGGAATGGCGCCATAATTTGCATATTGAGAGGTCGCGCACCCTGCCATCAGCAATGGCAGCCCGATGATGAAGCCCCTGCGCGAAATCGACATGTGCCGCCCCGATTCAGTTTATGTTGCTGAATTGGTTAGGTCAGTATGGTTAACAATTTATTGCCGCGCCGTGGCCGCATGCCGTGGCGATGCACGGTGACTGCCGGGGCGGCCAAGCCCGCCCACCCCGACAGCCGGCCCGGTGCGCTCCGGGCCACCGGCAGAGCCGGCAGGTTTGAACGAGCACATCTCATGCCATGCGATTTCGTGCCGAAGTGAAACGCAATCGCCCCTGTAACGGGACATCCGGCACCCGCACCGCATCAAAACGGGGCTGGCGCTTTCCCATCCTGAGCCATGGCGTTACTGGCCATGCGGCTTGCGCTGGGCGCGATGCAGCATCCAGGTTGGCACCAGCGCAATCAGGAACACCAGCATGACGACGAGGAAACCGTCATGAAATGCCAGCGTGTTGGCCTGAATGGCGATCATCTGGCCCAGAAACTGGATGGCCGCGGGGATTTGCTGATAATCGGGCAATCCGCCTGCCTTGGCGATACCCGACACCGTGCCCAGCAGATCCATGGTCGCCGGATTATGACTTGTCTGCGTCGCGGTCAGTCCGTCGGCATGGTAGACGGTGCGCCGTTCAAGGAACACGGCCAGCAGGTTGACGCCGAAGGCGCCGCCAAGCTGGCGGATGAAGTTGATGGCGCCGGATCCCTGCGCCACCAGTTCGCGGGGCAGCACCTTGAGCGAGCCCGCCGTCAGCGACGGGAACAGCAGGCCAAGACCGATGCGCGAGATCACCACCCACCAGGCCAGCGTCCAGAATGCGGTATCGACGCTGACCGATGCGGTCAGCCATGACGACCACGCGAAGAGAACCATGCCGACGGCGATCAGATAGCCGGCAGGCACCTTGTCCGACATGCGCCCGGCGATCGGGAACACGACCACCAGCACAAAGCCGGACGGCATCAGCAGAAGGCCGGCCTGCGTCGGTGTCAGGCCCTGTATGGTCTGAACGAACAGCGGCACGAGATAGGTGGAACCGAACAGGCCCGCCCCCATGATGAAGGCGACCAGAGATGCAGCCGAGAACGGCACGCTGGTGAACAGCCGCAGGTCGAGCATCGGTCTGGCGGTGGTCGTCTCCCACCAGATGAAGCCGGCGATCGCGACGGCGGCGACAGCGAACTGCAACAGAATGGGATCGGAAGACCAGCCAAGGCGCTGGGCATTGGTCAGCGCATTCAGGATCGAGGCCAAAAACAGGCACAGCAACACCATTCCGCCCCAGTCGAAACCGGGTCGCGGACCGGTCTGGGTCCGCACGGGAAGGAACAGATTGGACAAAACGATGCCGATCAGGGCGAAAGGAATGCCAAGGTAGAAAACATAGCGCCAGCTGAAGGCATCGATCAGGAGACCGCCGATCCACGGTCCGAGCGCAGGCGCCAGAACCACGCCGATGCCGAATATGCCCATGGCCGCACCGCGCTGGTTAGGCGGGAATACCTGAAACAGCAGGATCATCGCCAGAGGCTGCACAACGCCGGCGGCGGCACCCTGAATGACGCGCGCGACAGTGAGAACCGTCTCGTTCGGCGCAATGCCGCCCAGCACCGAACCGGCCATGAAGATAGCCAGCGCCCCCACCATGGTTGCGCGCTGGCCAAAGGCCCGGTCGGCCCAGTCCGTCACCAGCATGGTCGCGGTCATCGCCGCCAGAAAGCCCGTCGACAGCCACTGCGCCTGCACCTGGCTGATGCCGAAGGCGCCCATCACGTCGGGAATGGCGACGTTGACGATCGTGGTGGACAAGACCACCGCGATCGTCGCGATCATCACGGTTCCCGTGGCGAACCAGCGATAGGATGGCCCGTAGCGGTCGAACAGGCCCTCAATCGACGACATCGACGCTCACTTCCACCATCATGCCGGGCCGCAGCAGGCCCTCCTGCTGATCGATCTCGATGCGGATCGGCAGGCGCTGCGTGATCTTGGTGAAGTTGCCGCTCGGGTTGGGGCTTGGCAGCAGGGCAAACTGGCTGGTCGCCGCTTCGCCAACACGCGTGACCTTGCCGCTCACCTTGAGCTGCGGATAGGCATCGACTGTCACGGCGGCAGGCGCGCCGAGCTTCACCCTGCCGAAATCGGTTTCCTTCACATTGGCATCGATCCAGATGACGTTCGGATCGTGGTAGATGAGCAGGCGCGTGCCCGGCCCCACATATTCGCCGGCCTCGATGAAAGTGCTGTCGATGACACCGTCGAACTGGGCGCGGATTTCGCGCCGTCCGAGATCGACCTCCTTCTGGCCGCGCTGGGCGACAAGGGCCGCTTTCTGGCTTTCCAGCACCGCGATCTGGCGATCGAGCACCGCGATCTGGGCTTCTTCCGAGCGGGCGACGTCCAGATTGGCCCGCGCTGTCATGATCGCGGCGGCGGCCGACTTTTCCTGCTCGGTCGCAGTGGAGAGCGTCGCCTGCGCCTCCTCCAGTGTCTGCTCGGACGTCACCTTGCTGCTGGCAAGCCTGTTGACGCGCTCAAAGCGGCTGCTGGCATTGATGAGGCTCGCCTGGCTCGCCCGGTGATTGGCTTCGGCCGCTGTGAGCTGGGCTTCACCGGCTGCCAGTTTCGCCGCAACCTGCGTGCGCACCATATCCTGCTGCGCCCGCAACTGCGCCTGCTGCGCGTTCACGCCTTCAATCTGGGCATCAAGCGCCGAAAGTTCGAGCCTTGCAGTCTCGCTGTCGATCGAGGCGAGAAGATCGCCCTTCTTTACCTGATCGCCCGCAATCACATCGATGGAGACGACACGGCCGCTCACCTCGCTGCCAACTGTCACCAGATTGGCCGCAATGCGCGAATCGTTGATGGCAACATGGCTCCAGCGGTGCGCCAGCCAGGGCCAGATCACCAGCGCAGCGACGACAAGCCCGACGACAAGTACAAGCAGTTTCGCTCTGCCGCCACGCATGCTGCGCCCACTGGTCCGCCGCTTCACGGCTTCCGAAGCGGCAGGCGCCGCCTCCGGCTTCAGCCTTTCGGCCTGTTCATTTTCGTCCTTACGCAATTCCACAACCTTATCCACCGGTGCCCGACTCCAAACGATCCCCAATGATTTTCAAAAGCTCGCGCGCGCGCCCCAATTCCTCGGGCGCCACGCCTTCCAGCAATTCGTTACGCAGATCCGCAGCGATCCGGCCTATCTCGGCAAGAACCGGAGCAGATCCTTCGGCCAGCTCCACCAGCTTCACGCGGCGGTCGGCCTTGCAGGCACGGCGCAGCACCAGCCCCTGACGCTCCAGATTGTCGAGAACCCGGACCAGCGTCGGCCCCTCCACGCCGATAATGTCGGCAAGCTCGCGCTGGGATACCGGCGCCGAGCGCGACAGTTGCAGCAGCACCATCCATCTCGCCTGCGTCAGGTCGAGATGCCGAAGCCGCTCATCGATGCGCTTTCGCCACTGCCGGCTCACACGAGCCAGTTCGACGGCGAACAGCTCGCCAGCGTCCATTGAATGCATTCCTATTTAGTAGGTTGCTATCGATATAGAGGCAGTCCGTTGCTTTCGCAATGGTATCTGCAAAACCTCCCCCTACGACAATCCACCGCACCCGCTGGCCTAACCATCGGCACTTGCAGTTTGAATCGATATATTTTTATGAATATAACAGTTGCAGTTTCGCGGCATGAATCGCACGCGGACCAATGGTTATATAATTGCTTTTTTGGGGGATCATAAGTTGCGATATATATGGATAGGCTCAGCGCTAACGGCGCTGGCCACGATTATGTCTGCTCAGAGCAGCCTGGCACAGACCGTTGAGAATGACGCCGCCGAGGTTCAGTCCAACGAGAAAGACAAGAAACCCAGGGTGAAACAGGCTGGGGATGATGTCTTCGTTCTGGGACGCATCAATGTTTACGATGCACGCGGTGATGGTGGCACCAGCGGCCAGGCGGTATCGCAGAGTATTATCTCCGCCGATGATGTGCGTAATCAGAACCGCAACACGCTGGATGATGCGCTTCGTACCGTTCCGGGCGTGGAATCTTCGAATTCCGGCGGCCAGAGAAACGAGCGAATGGTTTATGTCCGCGGCTTCGATCGCTGGCGTGTCCCATTGTCGATCGACGGTGTTCGCATCTATCTGCCCGCAGACAACCGGCTTGATTATGGAAGATTTCTGACCCCGGACCTTGCTGAAATTCAGGTCCACAAAGGTTATGCATCCGTCTTGAACGGTCCCGGGGGCATGGGAGGCCAGATCAATCTGGTTACTCGGAAGCCAACCAAGGAGATCGAAGGCGAATTGCGCGCCGGCGTAGAGTTCGGAAACACCGGGCATCTTTCAGCCCATAATCTGTTCGGTTCAGTCGGCACACGCCAGGATATGTTCTACTTGCAGGCGAGCGGTTCTCTGCGCGACAGTGACGGCTGGTTTCTGTCCCGCAAGTACGATCCCGCTCCCGTTGGCGCAGGTGGTCCCGTACAGGGATCGGGGAAACGTGATTTCAGCCAGACAAAAGACTGGCGTATCAATTTAAAGGCAGGTTTTACACCAAACGACACAGATGAATATGTGGTCAGCTACACGAAACAGGAAGGCAACAAAGGCGCACCATATCACGTTCGCGAAGATGTGAGCGGCATCACTCCCGGAGCCAGCAAGTATCAGAATAACTGGTCCTGGCCTCAATGGGATGTTTCGACAGCGTCTTTCAACTCTCATACACAGATCGGCGATGTCTCCTATCTGAAAACGAAGTCCTATTATAACACCTTCGACAATCGCGGGGCTTTCTACGACGATTACACGTTCTCCACTCAGAAGACCAAGAATTCGGAAAACAGCTATTATAATGACTACGCATACGGTTTCAGCATAGAGGGAGGAACGGAACTCATCCCCATGAATACGCTGAAAACGGCGTTCCACTATCGCCGTGACGTTCACAGGCGGTGGAGCCACTTTTCGCCGGACGTGACGCCGGCGGATATCTCTCCTCGGCAGCGCAGGGTTGAAGATACCTGGTCGGTAGCAGCCGAGAACACTTTTCATGCCACCGATACGGTCGATTTCGTAGGAGGCATCAGCTACGACTGGTACAAAACGCGGCGTGCAGAATACTATTCGAAAGGAGAATTCGGTGAATTCCCCTTGTTCGACAATAATGCCTTCAACTGGCAGGGAGCGGCAATCTGGCGTCCAACTGCCGACGTTGAATTGCACGCCAGCATTTCCAGCCGCACACGTTTCCCGACCCTGTTCGAGCGCTACAGTTCACGTCGCGGTAATTATATCGAGAACCCCAATCTTGGCCCCGAACGGGCAACCAACTACGAGATCGGTGGCTCAACGAACCTTCTGAACGGCGACGCAAGAGTTGGAGGGGCGATCTTCTACAGCAGGGTCGGCAACGCGATTGAATCAATCGGCGGCTTTGTTTGCCCTGAGGATAAGCCTGCGAACCCTAACGCCCCGCCTCCCCCCGCCAAGTGCAGCCAGAACCAGAATATCGGTAAGGCCACTTACTATGGCTTCGAGATTTCAGGTGAGTGGGACATGCTTTCGACTTTGACGGTTGGCGGAAATTATACGCTCCTCAAAAGCGAACTCCGCAACCCGGACAATCCGAATCTGAAACCTGACGGTCGACCCGAGCACATTGCCTATCTTTATGCGCACTGGCGGCCTATCGAAAAGCTCACCATCACACCTGGGCTTGAATTGTCCAGTTCGCGCTGGGCAAGCATCAGCGGTGGTAAATTCACAACCAAACCCGGCTTCGGCCTAGCAAACCTCAATGTCCACTACGACTTCAACGATCAGATGTCGTTTACTGCTGGCGTCCGCAACATTTTTGACAAGCACTACGAACTGGCTGACGGCTTCCCGGAGCCCGGCCGCACCTTTTATCTGAACTCGCGCCTCACGTTCTGAGGCATCCTCCCCAAACAAAACCGCCGGCGAGAGCATCGCCGGCGGTTATTTCAAATCTGCAGAGGCTTCTACCCTACCTCGAAATCGCCCGGCTGCGGCGGGGCTATGGGCGTGAAGCGCGTCCGCTCCGGCTTCAGGTCGAGCAGGGGCGTGCCGTCGAGGCAATCGAGGCCGCGCACCAGAAGCGTGTTTGCCTCGCGCCCGGCCCGCGTCACGATCGAGGTCCCTATCGGATTGGGCCGCACCGGCGAGCGGATGGAGAAGGTTCCGCGAGACTTGCCGTCGCTGGCGGGGCTTTGCAGCACCAGATCACGCCGCGACATGTGCAGCCAGTACAGCACTTCCAGTTCATCGAACTCCTCGATATTGGCCAGCGCCGCAACCCATGGTTCGAACACTTCGATGCGGCACACCGGGCCGTCGCGCCGGCCTTGTCGCGGCGTCATCATGCGCGAGGTCCAGGGCGTGTGGATGCGGCCGATGAACACCAGTCCGGCATCGCTCGCCGGCGGCATCGCCACGGCCCGCTCGCCCTCGCGGATTTCGTTTTCCCTCACCATCCCTTACTCCTGACGGAAGCGGCCGAGCGCGGGTGCGCATATGCTTCGCCCGGCACCCTGCATGAATTCCACGGCAACCTCCACGCCATAAAGGCCGTGCAGGCTCTTCGGCGTCACCGCCTCGCTGGGCGAGCCATCAGCGACCACATGCCCCTGCTTCATCAGCACCGCCCGGTCCGCACAGGCGAAGGCATGCCCGGGATCGTGCGTCGACAGAACGATGGAAAGACCGGACCCCCGCAGTTCGTTGATGCAGTCGAGCACGCGCGCCTGATTGCCGAAGTCGAGGCTGGCGGTCGGCTCGTCCATGACGATCAGTTCCGCCTCCTGCACCAGCGCGCGCGCAATCAGGGTCATCTGCCGCTCTCCGCCGCTGATCTCGTTGAAGGAGCGTTCGGCGAGATGCGCCAGGCCAAGCCGGTCCAGCGCGGCAAAAGACAATTTCCGGTCATGGGCGGAGGGCGTGGCGAAGGTGCCGATGCGGCTCGCCCGCGCCATCATCACCACGTTGAGGACGGTGAACGGAAAATAGGACGAGCCCGCCTGCGGAACATAGGCGACATGACGGGCAAATTCCGCCCTCGTATAGGCCTGCACCGGCCTGCCGCGCATCTCCAGACGGCCACCCAGTGGCGGCAGAAGGCCAAGCAGGGTGCGAAACAGCGTGGTCTTGCCGCACCCGTTGGGTCCCATCAGGCACATCACCTCGCCTGAGTTGACGGAGATGTTGACGCCCTGCCCTATGGCCTTGCCACCATAGCCGAAGGCCAGATCCTGCGCGGACATCATCACTGCCATCCGCGCCTCCCGCTCACCAGCAGCCACAGGAAGAATGGCGCGCCGATCACCGCCGTCAGGATGCCGAGCGGCACCTCGATCCCTGCAATGGTCCTTGCCAGCGCATCCACGCCAACCATGTAGCCGCCGCCGAGCATGAGGGAGGCCGGCAGCAGGCGGCCGAAATCCGGTCCCACAAGGCTGCGGGCTATGTGGGGCATTACCAGCCCCACCCAGCCGATGATGCCGGAAACGGAAACGGCAGCCGCCGTCATCAGCGTGGCGGCCGACACCAGAATGAGGCGCAGGCGCCCGGTTTCGATGCCGAGTGCGCGCGCTTCCTCCTCATCGAGCGTCATCAGGTTCATGCGCCAGCGCAGAAGCAACATCGGCACCAGCCCCAGCAGCATGGCCGGCAGGAGTGACGCGGCATCGGCACGGGTGATGCTGGCGAGGCTTCCCAGCAGCCAGAAGGTGATGGCGGGCAACTGGTTGTAGGGGTCAGCAAGTACCTTGAGCAGGGAAATGCACGCCCCGACCAGCGCGCCCACTGCCACGCCGGCGAGCACGAGCACGAGCACGGGATCGCGGCCCCGCACCATAGACCCGACCGCATAGACCAGCGCGACAGCCGCAAGGCCGCCGGCAAAGGCCATGCCCTGTATGGCCAGCACCGGCAGCGACAGGAAAATGCCACCGACGGCGCCGAGGCTCGCACCCGCGGAAACGCCCAGAATGTCGGGCGACACCAAAGGATTGCGGAACAGCCCCTGATAGACGCAACCGGCGGCCGCAAGCGAGGCTCCCACAAGCAGCCCCGCCAGCACCCGCGGCAGACGCACATTCCAGACCACCGTCTCGACGGTGGCGTCCAAACCACTCGGTGTTCCTGTCAGGCGCGACCAGACCACCCGCGCCATATCGGAAAGGGAAACATCATATTTCCCGGCCGAAAGGGCCAGAATTACGACGATCGCCAGCAGCAATGGCGGCAGCAGCACCGGGAAAAGAGAGCGCCCTGCCCGACTGCCGGCATCTGGCAGCGCCCCGCTTTTGCTCATTTTATCGCGGAATCCGCCAGAAGCTGGTCAATCTGCTCCTGTGTCAGCTCGACCTGATAGAACAGACGGTAGAATTCGCGCGTCCGCTCGCCCATGTCGAATTCCGCCTTGCCCGGATAGAGGATTTCCGTCAGCCACGTCACCGACATCAGCCGGTTGACGCCGGGCGGGGAGTCGAACCAGCCGAATGGCTGCGTCGGCGCACGGTAGACCCGGCCATCCTTCACCGCCTTCAGGTTCGCCCATGTCGGGTCCGTCTTCACGGATTTCTGGAATTCCGGGCTCAGCGTCAAAATGACATCGGGGTTCCATCCGAGAACCTGCTCGATCGAAACGTTCGACAGCCCTCCCGATCCCGCGAGCGCTGCAACGTTGTGAGCGCCCACAACATCGAGAATTTCCATATTGATGGAGCCGGCGGAACCGGTCTCAAGTCCGTCCGGCCCGCGCCCGTAATAAACCTTCGGGCGGTCTTCCGGAGCGATATCGGCAACCATCTCCTTCTGCCATGCCATCGTGCGCTCGGCATAGGAAGCCAGTTCCTCGCCGCGTACTTCTACCTCCAGCAGGCCAGCCACCTCGCGCAGGGTTTCCGGCGTGCGCAGGAAAGCGCCGTCGATCAGCACATAGGGAATGCCGGTCTGTTCCTGCACCCTGTCGGCCAGTGAAGCGTAGGTCGGATCGATGGTGCCGACATCGATGATGATGTCCGGCTTCATCGACAGGACCATTTCGATATTGGCCGTATTGCCGCGTCCGGTGAGCCGGCCGGTCTCCGGCAAGTCCCGATACGGCTCGGCGAGAAACTGCTTTTCCGCATCCGATGGTGAACGCACCCAGCCCACCATTTTTTCCGGCGACACCACATAAAGCAGCACGGAAGCAGGTGGCCCCGCTGCAAGCACGCGCTCTACCCTGTCGGGTATTTCGACAGACCTTCCCGCAGCGTCCGTGAAAAGCCGTGCCGCCTGCGCAAGAGCAGGCATGAGAACCAGTTGCAGAGCGGCAAAGGCGACAAGCAGCAGACGAATTGGGAACATTGCGGGCTTCCGGAACCAGTGGCGTTTCCATGGTTATATAAGCTGAAATATATCGATCAAGCACGAACCACACATCCCGAGGTTCGCAATCATTGCTTAATCTTTTCATCTTAAAGTTAAAATCTTGAAATCGAACACTCGTAAGTTGAATATCAATTTGGAGGGTGTCTTGATCTGCTATTTGCCGAAACGCCTCTGCGTATTCCTTCGGTGTAGACGGGCTGCAGCGGCCGTCGAATTCGCCATTCTCTCCCCGATTTTCCTCCTGCTTATATTGGGAATGATCGCTTACGGCATCTATTTCGGTGCCAGCCATTCAGTCCAGCAACTGGCCGCCGATGCCGCGCGCATCGCCATGAGCGGACTGTCCGCTTCCGAGCGCAGAGCGCTGGTAACGGACTTCATAAACCGCAACGGGTCGGGATATGCATTCGTCGACGCCACGAAGCTCACTGTCGACGCTCATGACAGCGCCGCCGATGGCAGCCAGTTCGTCGTAGCCGTTGCCTATGACGCATCCAATCTGCCGATATGGGGTCTTTTCGAGGGCATAACCATGCCGGGAAAGACGATCCGGCGGCAGTCCACGATCCGGATAGGAGGACTGTGATGCATGAACCTCCGGCTGCGGCCACGCAATCGCCCCGGAATTTTCTCAGGAACAGGACTGGCAACTTCGCGGTGATGACCGCGCTGATCATGCCCTTTGCCGTGGTGCTGACCGCCTTCGCGGTGGATCAGGGATCTCTCTACACCGAACGGCGCCATGCGCAGGCGATAACCGACATCGCCGCTATCGCCGCCACCGGCAACATAAGCAAGGCGGAAACGATGGTTGCCGCCACCTTCAGCGACAATGGCCTTGGTCAGGTTCTGGTGCGCGGCGCGGGAAACACCACGAAACCCTTGCCGGGCCGGCCGGTCGCCAACGTCATTCGCGGCCGCTACACCCCCGACCCGTCGAAGCCGCGCGCAAGCCGTTTCGTACCGGGAAAGCAACCTTACAACGCAGTCGAGGTTTCGCTGGAAAAGCTCGGCAACCTCTACTTCGGCAGCAGCGTGATGGCTCCGCCGGTCATCGGCACATCGGCCATAGCCAGTATAAGAGCGGAAGCTGCCTTCTCTGTCGGCTCACGTCTGCTGAACCTTGATAATGAAGGGCTGCTTAACGGCCTGCTTGGCGCCCTGCTGGGCGGCAACATCAATCTGAACGTCATGGACTACAGGGCGCTGGCGGCTGCCGACGTCAGCGTCCTGTCATTTCTGGATGCGCTGGCCATTCGCACAAACGCCACCGCACTTACCTATACCGATCTGCTTTCCACAACAGCCACGGTGGGCCAGATTGCGGCCGCCATGGCCGATGTTCCCGGCCTCGACAGCGTCAGCCGCATCGCCCTGCAAACGCTGGGCGCACAATCGAGCGCCAGTCTGCTGGTGTCCCTCAACACGCTGATCGATCTTGGCTCCGTGGGGCAGCTCGGCATCGGCCAGCGCCCTGCCGGGCTGGATATAGCAGCCAACGTGCTTTCCATGCTGACTGCAAGTGCTGCGATCGCCAATGGCGACAATATGGTGGCCGCCAATCTTGGCGGCATGTTGCCCGGTCTTGGTGGTCTCAAACTGAAGATTGCAATCGGCGAGCCACCACAGCGCTCGCCATGGCTGGCGGTAGGCGAAGAGGGAACGGTCGTGCGCACGGCCCAGACGCGCGTCAGCCTCGTCGCCTCCGTCAGCCCCTTGTCGAGCAATCTCGGCGGCGGCATTCATCTTCTCTCGATCAACCTGCCCCTGCATGTCGAGGTCGCCTATGCCGAGGCAAGGTTGAAGTCGATCGAATGCCCTACCGGCCGGCCGGAAAGCCTGCGAGTCACGATAGACACGACGCCGGGTATCGCCGAACTCTATATCGCCGAAGCCTACGGTTCGGGGTTTGCCGACTTTACGCGCAAGATGATGTTCCGTGCCGTTGCGATTGCCGATGTCAGCCTCAACATCCTCTTCGTCATCAAGCTCGACCTTCTCAAGATCAAGGGCTTTGCCCATACCATGATGGGCAATGATGTCGCGATCCCCCTTACCTTCACACAGTCCGACATAGCGGCAAAGAAGACGAAGACGGCGACGACCAGCAACTACACCTCATCGCTCACGTCCACCCTGATCGACGACCTCAAGCTTTCGGTTGAACCTCTGGGCCTTCCGATCGACATCGGCTGGCTGCTCGGCGTGGTCAAGCCACCAGTGCAACTGGCCCTCGGCGCCGTCACTCCGGTTCTGGATAAACTCCTCTACAATCTCCTCGGCATGCTCGGCATCAGCCTTGGTCAGGCCGATGTGCGTGTCACCGGAGCGACTTGCGGACGCGCCCTTCTGGTGCAGTAGGAGCCTCAGGTGATGACGCTCGGGCGCTCGCGGCCGGTATGGCGGCGAATGCCCGCAATCTCGTCCGCCGCTGCGATAAGATCGGCCAGCGCCGCCTGCGTGTCGATACCGTGACTGGCCGTATCGGGCTCATAGCGCTCTATATAGACGCGAAGCGTGGCACCGCTGGTTCCGGTTCCCGAAAGCCGGAACACCACCCGCGATCCGCCCTCGAACAGGATCCGGATGCCCTGCTGAACGCTCACCGAACCGTCCACCGGGTCATGATAGGCAAAGTCGTCAGCCGTTTCGATGGTGAGCCCGGACACCTGCGTTCCCGGCAAGGAGGCCAGCTTTTCCCGCAGTTCCTCCATCAGCGCATTGGCACCGGCGGCGTCCACTTCCTCATAGTCATGGCGCGAATAGTAATTGCGGCCGTATGTGGCCCAGTGTTTCGTCACGATTTCGCTGACGCTTTCGCGGCGGGCCGCGAGAATGGAAAGCCACAGAAGCACAGCCCAAAGTCCGTCCTTCTCGCGGACATGGCTGGAGCCTGTGCCGGCGCTCTCCTCACCGCAGATCGTCGCCATGCCGGCATCGAGCAAGTTGCCGAAAAACTTCCAGCCTGTCGGCGTCTCGTAAAGACCGACGCCCAGTTTCTGCGCCACACGATCAGCCGCGCCGCTGGTCGGCATCGAGCGCGCGATGCCGGCGAGCCCGCCTGTGTAGGCGGGCGCCACCGTTGCATTGGCGGCCAGCACCGCAAGCGAATCGGAGGGGGTGACGAAAATGCCCTTGCCGATGATGAGGTTGCGATCTCCGTCGCCGTCGGAGGCGGCGCCGAAATCGGGAGCATCGGGTCCCATCATCTCCTCGTAGAGGTGTTTGGCGTGAACCAGATTGGGATCGGGGTGATGCCCGCCGAAGTCCGGCAGAGGTCGAAAATTCCGGCATGAGCCGGGAGCGGCACCGAGACGGCGCTCGAAGATCTCCGTCGCGTAAGGCCCGGTCACGGCATGCATGGCATCGAAGCGCATGCGAAAGCCGGAGGCGAACAGTTTCCGCAGCGCCTCGAAATCGAACAGGCTCTCCATGAGGTCCGCATAATCGCGCACCGGATCGACAATCTCGACCTCCATGCCGCCGGCTTCGACCGTGCCGATGGTGTCGATGTCGATATCGCCGATGTCCGCGATCCGGTATTCAAGGATTTCCTTCGACCGCGCATAGATCGCGTCGGTTATCTTCTCGGGCGCCGGGCCGCCGTTTCCGGCATTGTACTTGATGCCGAAATCTTGCCTTGGCCCGCCGGGATTGTGGCTGGCGGACAAGATGATGCCGCCGAAGGCCTTGTATTTTCTGATCAGATGGGAGGCGGCCGGCGTCGAGAGGATGCCACCCTGCCCGACCATCACCTTGCCGAACCCGTTGGCTGCGGCCATGGCGATGACCTTCCCGATCACCTCGCGGTTGTAGTAGCGCCCGTCGCCACCGACCACCAGCAGCCTGCCCCCGAAGCCGGAAAGCGCATCGAAGATCGACTGGATGAAATTCTCGGCATAGTTCGGCTGCTGGAACACCGGCACCTTCTTGCGCAACCCGGATGTTCCGGGTTTCTGATCGTCGAAAGGTGTGGTGGAAACGGTGCGTATCATCTGGCGGCGTGCCTTTCCGGGAAAAAGCCTCAGGTCGGGAACAACGCACTGGCGCGCGCTTCGATCCCCGTCCCAGATACGCTTTCAGACAGCGTCCGTGAAGATGGCACAGGATCAGGCCGCGACGGCAACCTCCGGTGGCGCCTTTGCCCCGGTCATGAAGGCCACCGCATCCGACATGGTGTAGTCCTTCGGATCGATGACGGTGAGCCGTCTGCCCAGCCGGTGAATATGGATACGGTCGGCGACCTCGAAAACATGCGGCATGTTGTGGGAAATCAGCACGATCGGCAGGCCGCGCTTCTTCACGTCGAGGATCAGTTCCAGCACGCGCCGCGATTCCTTGACGCCGAGCGCTGCCGTCGGTTCGTCCATGATCACCACCCGGGACCCGAAGGCAGCGGCGCGCGCCACCGCCACGCCCTGACGCTGGCCGCCCGAGAGGGTTTCCACCGCCTGCCCGATATTCTGGATGGTCATCAGTCCGAGTTCGGATAGCATGTCGCGGGCGCGCTTTTCCATGGCAGGCCGGTCCAGCATGCGCAGCCATCGGCCAAGCGGCCCCGGCCGCCTGATCTCGCGGCCAAGGAACATGTTGTCGGCGATCGACAGCGCCGGCGACAAGGCAAGGTTCTGGTAGACGGTCTCGATGCCGGCCTCTCGCGCCTCCATCGGCGAGCGGAAGGAAACCGGCTTTCCCTCCAGCCTGATCTCGCCCTCGTCAGGCGTCATCGCGCCGGAAAGCGCCTTGATCAGCGATGATTTTCCCGCGCCATTATCCCCGATCACCGCCAGTATCTCGCCCGGATAGAGATCGAAATCGGCTGAATCGAGGGCTGTGACGCGGCCATAGCGCTTGACCAGACCGCGTGCGGTGAGAATGGGTTCGCGCTGCATCAGCCTGCCACCTTCCTGATCCACTGGTCGACCGTTACGGCACCGATGATGAGCACGCCGATGAGCAGATAGGTCCATTGCGGATCGGTGCCGATGAGCCGCAGTGCCAGCGAGAACACGCCGACGATCAGCGCCCCGAACAGCATGCCGAGAATGGAGCCGCGACCGCCGAACAGGGAGATGCCACCGATCACCACGGCCGTGATCGATTCGATATTGGCGAACTGCCCTGAAGTGGGGGAAACCGAGCCAAGACGTCCAATCAGCGCCCAGCCGGCCAGCGCGCAGATCAGACCGGCAAGCGTGTAGACCGAAAGCAGCATTCGGTTGACATTGACGCCCGAAAGCTTGGCCGCCTCGGGGTCATCGCCCACCGCATAGACATGCCGCCCCCATGCGGTGTGGTTGAGCACGTACCAGAGCACCAGAACCAGAACCACCATGGCAATCACGCCATAGGTGAAGACGGCATTGCCGATGCGGATATTGTTGCCGAACCATTGCAGCAGCGGCGCATTGGCCTCGATATCCTGCGCGCGGATCGTCTCGTTCGCGGAATAGAGAAAGTTGGCGGCCAGAATGATCTGCCAGGTGCCGAGCGTGACGATGAATGGCGGCAGCCTCAGCCGCGCCACCAGCCAGCCATTGAGGAAGCCGCAGGCAGCACCGACGGCGAAGCCGCAAAGGATCGCAACAGGCGCCGGCAGCCCGTAGCGGAACGTGAACTGCCCCATGACCACCGACGACAGCACCATGATGGCGCCGACGGAAAGATCGATGCCTGCCGTCAGGATCACCAGCGTCTGGGCCGCCCCGATGATGCCGACGATCGCCACCTGCTGCAGAATGAGTGTCAGGGAAAACGGCGAGAAGAAGCGCCCGCCGATCACCAGAGCGAAGACGACAAGCGAAGCAATCAGGACGATCAGGGGCACCGCCGCCGGGCTGGAATGCAGGAAGTGCTGCAATTTCTCGACAGGGGTGCGGTCGTGTCCTTCAAAGCGCGCCACCGAACTGTCGCTGCCTTCCAGAGCCTTTTCGAACTCCTGCGCTCGCCCTTCGCCTGAAGCAGCTTCGTTCATAAGTGCCCTCCTCCCATCGAGCGCTTGCTCCCGGAGGACGCGCAGAAAATTCCCGCGCGTCCGCAGAATAGTGTGCTCAAGCCTGCGCCGGGATCAACCCCAGCAAAGCTCGAGACCCTTCCGGACATCGATCGACTCGACGCCTTCGGCAGGCTTTGCGGTGACAAGCGCCACGCCGGTGTCGACAAAATCCTTGCCTTCGGTGGCCTGCGGCTTCTCGCCCGTGTCAGCGAATTTCTTGATGGCCTCGATGCCCAGAGAAGCCATCAGCAAAGGATATTGCTGCGAGGTCGCGCCGATCACCCCTGCCTCCACGTTCTTCACGCCCGGGCAGCCGCCATCGATGGACACGATCAGCACGTTCTTTTCCATGCCCACCGCCTTCAGCGCCTCATAGGCACCGGCAGCCGCAGGCTCGTTGATGGTGTGGACGACATTGATGGACGGGTCCTTCTGAAGAAGGTTTTCCATCGCCTTGCGGCCACCCTCTTCATTGCCGTTGGTCACATCATGGCCGACAATACGCGGATCGTCCTCGTCACCGATGCGGTTGATGTCCTTGGTGTCGATGCCAAAGCCCTTCATGAAGCCCTGATCACGCAGAACGTCGACGGTCGGCTGCGATGGCGTCAGGTTCAGGAACGCGATCTTCGCATCCTTCGCCTTGTCACCGAGCGTGGCGGCGGCCCATTTGCCGACCAGTTCGCCGGCGAGGAGATTGTCGGTGGCGAAGGTCGCGTCGGCGGCATCCGCGGGTTCGAGCGGCGTATCCAGCGCGATGACGAGGATGCCGGCATCGCGGGCCTGCTTCACGGACGGAACAATGCCCGCCGTATCGGATGCGGTAATCAGAATGCCCTTGGCACCATCGGCGATACAGCTTTCGATAGCCGCCACCTGGCTTTCGCTGTCGCCATCTATCTTGCCGGCATAGGTCTTCAGGTTGACGCCCAGTTCCTTGGCCTTGGCAACAGCGCCTTCCTTCATTTTCACGAAGAAGGGGTTGGTGTCTGTCTTGGTGATCAGGCATGCGCCCACTTCCTGTGCAGAAGCCGGAGCGGCAAGCGCTGCCGCACCAAGCGCGGTCGCGCAGAACAGGGCGGCCTTCAACGCGGAGATTTTCATTGCATCCTCCCAGATGATGACGGCTCCGGACCAGTTCCGAGGCCAAGATACGAGGGCTCGCACTGCCTTCCCGGCCGCGCCCTGAGACAAAAACAAACACAGGTTCCGGCACCCTGTCAATAATTAAATCACTCTTATTTATTATTGACAGCATTGCGCCGATCCAACATTCTTGCCAAAGGACAGGGGAACTTTCGGGAGACTGGCTACGGTGGAAACCGGCACTGTGAAACATGGTCCGCCCGAAGCGGCGGAAAGCCGTTTCCACCGCGGCACCAACCAGAGCGGGATGCGCGATCACAATGAGCGCCTCGTGCTGTCGCTCGTGCGCCTGCATGGCAGCCTGTCGAAATCCGACATTGCAAGGATGACCGGCCTGTCGGCGCAGACCGTATCGGTCATCATGCGCGAACTGGAGCGCGACGGGCTGCTCCTGAAGCAGGCCCCTCAGCGCGGCAAGATCGGCCAGCCCTCTGTGCCGATGTCGCTCAACCCAGACGGCGCCTTCTTCATTGGGCTCAAGATCGGCCGCCGCAGCTCGGATCTCGTGCTCATCGATTTTCTGGGAACGGTGCGCGCCTCGTCGCAACTTTCCTATCGCTATCCGGTTCCGCGCGAAACGGTGGAGTTCGTGCTGTCGGGCATGAGGGAGCTGCGGGCAACCCTGAGCGCCGGCCAGCAGAAGCGCATTGCCGGCCTTGGCATAGCGATGCCCTTCGAGCTGTGGAGCTGGGCCGACACCGCCGGTGCGCCGCGCGAGATAATGGACGAATGGCGCCACCGCGACATGCGGTCCGAAATCCAGCTTCTGTGCGATTTTCCCGTCTATCTCCAGAATGACGCCACCTCTGCCTGTGGGGCCGAACTGGTGTTCGGCCAGACCGGCGCTTTGCGCGATTTCGTCTATTTCTACATCGGTGCCTTCGCCGGCGGCGGCATCGTGCTCGACGGCAGGCTCTACAGCGGGCCGACCGGAAATGCCGGCGCCCTTGGCTCGATGCTTATTCCCGGCAACGGCAACAAGCCGACCCAGCTGATCGACATCGCCTCGATCGCGGTGCTGGAAAAGCGCCTGAACGCAACTGGCGTGGATGCGCCGCATCTTTGGACGACGCCGGAAGAATGGGGCGACCTCGGCCCGACCGCGGATCAGTGGATCCTCGATGCGGCAAACGCGCTGGCCTATTCGATCGCCTCATCGACAGCCGTCATCGACTTTGAAGCCGCGGTTATAGATGGCTGGATGCCGGCTTCCGTCCGCGCCCGGCTGGTCGATGCCGTTCGCAACGCCATGTCGGGCATTGATGCCGAAGGCGTTTCCGTCCCCCGAATCCAGGAAGGCACGGTCGGCGTTCATGCCCGCGCCCTCGGCGCTGCCAGCCTGCCGCTCTCCGAACGTTTTCTGATCGGCCCGACCCTCCCCGCCAGAACGGCGTAGGCGGCAGCCAATTTCACTCCTCCAGATTGAGCTACGGAGCGAACGCCTGATGATACTTTGCTGCGGCGAGGCCCTGATAGACATGCTGCCGCGCAATTCCACGCTCGGCGAGCAGGCTTTCGCCCCCTATGCCGGTGGGGCGGTGTTCAACACCGCCATCGCGCTCGGGAGGCTTGGTGCACGCACCGGCTTCTTTTCCGGCATCTCAGATGACATGTTTGGCACGCTTCTGCGGCAGGAACTGGAAGCCAGCAAAGTCGATTGCCGCTATCTTCACATCTCACCGCGTCCGACCACTCTTGCCTTCGTCCAGCTCGACCGGGGGCAGGCCAGCTATACATTCTATGATGAGAACACAGCCGGCCGCATGCTGACAGAAGCCGACCTCCCCGCGCTCGACAACGAGGTCGCAGCAATGCTGTTCGGTGCGATCAGCCTCATCTCCGAGCCTGCCGGCAGCGCCTATGAAGTGCTCATGCGCCGCGAGCACGGCAAGCGCGTGATGATGCTCGATCCAAACATCAGGCCGGGCTTCATTCCCGATCACGAGAAGCATCTCGCGCGCATCGAAGCGATGATGGCAATGGCCGACATCGTGAAGCTCTCGGACGAGGATCTCGCATGGTTCGGGCAGCCCGGCACGACGGAGGATTTCGTTGAAGGCTGGCTGACGCGCGGCCCCGCCCTCATCGTCATCACCCATGGCGCCAGGGGCGCGACCGGATATTCGCGCGCGGGCTCGGTCACCATCCTGCCGCCACCGGTCGATGTCGTGGACACGGTGGGCGCGGGCGACACCTTCAACGGAGGCTTGCTCGCCTGTCTGTCGGAACATGGAATGCTGTCCCGGTCCGCACTGTCGGGCCTGTCCATGAGCGGCCTGCGCTCTGCGCTGGAATTTGCCACGTCGGCCGCTGCCGTCACCGTTTCACGCGCCGGCGCCAACCCGCCGTGGCGCCATGAAATGAGCTGACTTCGCACATATCAAATTTCCGTCGTACCTGCGCATCGAAATGTGATCTGGCCGCACCGAAGGTTTGCGCCTGCGCCTTTCCCCTGTCGGACAGGTCTGGTACTTGGCCGGCATCTGAAGCGCATTTGCATTGGAGCAGTCATGCAGTTCATCGATCTCAACGCGCAACGCGAACGCATCCGCGACCGGCTCAAAGCCGCCATCGACCGCGTCGTTGACCATGGCCGTTACATTCTGGGACCGGAAGTCACGGAACTGGAAGAGAAGCTTGCCGCCTATGTCGGCACGAAGCATGTCGTGGCCTGCGCCAACGGCACCGATGCCCTGCTGCTACCGCTCCACGCTTCCGGCATCGGCATCGGCGACGCCGTCTTCGTGCCGAGCTTCACGTTCGCGGCCACGGCAGAGGTCGTGGCTCTGACTAAGGCCGAACCCATATTTGTGGACGTCGATCCCAAAACCTACAACATCGACATCGCCAGCCTCGAAGCCGCCATAGACATGGTGAAGGCGGAAGGCCGCCTGCAGCCGAAGGCCATCATTCCGGTCGACCTGTTCGGTCTTGCCGCCGACTACGATGCCCTCATGCAGATCGCTGCGCGCGAAAAGCTTCTGGTGATCGAGGATGCCGCCCAGTCCATCGGCGGCTCAGCCGACGGCAAGATGTGCGGCGCCTTCGGCCATGTCGCAGGAACCAGTTTCTATCCGGCCAAGCCGCTGGGCTGCTATGGCGACGGCGGCGCCATGTTCACCGATGACGGCGATCTTGCCGAAAGGCTGCGTTCCTTCGCCTTCCACGGCAAGGGCGAGACCCAGTACGACAACATCGTCGTCGGCATCAATTCCCGCCTCGACACCATTCAGGCTGCGATCCTGATCGAAAAGCTCGCCATTCTCGAAGACGAAATGGAAGCCCGCCACCGGGTGGCCGCCCGCTATGCCG
This sequence comes from Aquamicrobium sp. YD-1-mutant5, assembly GCF_059509755.1. Lineage (NCBI taxonomy): Bacteria > Pseudomonadati > Pseudomonadota > Alphaproteobacteria > Hyphomicrobiales > Phyllobacteriaceae > Aquamicrobium > Aquamicrobium sp. YD-1-mutant5. The sequence continues at coordinate 21,940 of NZ_JCAKKP010000013.1, read as the reverse complement.
CTGGGCTCGGCGACATCGTCAAGGCCGCCAGCAATCCCGAAAACGGGCGCTCGGCCTGGGCCCAATACGCCATCGAGACGCCGAAGCGCGACGGTCTGAAGGCACATCTGCAGGAGAAGGGCATTCCTTCGGTCATCTATTACGTGAAGCCTCTCCACACGCAGGTGGCCTATCGCAATTTCCCGCGTACGCCCACCGGCCTTGCCGTATCGGAAGAGCTGCCGCAGCGCATCCTGTGCCTGCCGATGCATCCCTATCTGTCGGAAGACGATCAGGATCGCATCATCGAAACGATCCGCAACTACATAGGCTCGAATTCGGTCGCAGCCGGAGAATAAGCCAGAAAACGGGGGCCGGCGTGAAGTTATGCCGGCTCCACCCCGCGGGCGATGAAGAACGGATTGGCGAAATCGACATCATCGGCAATGTTGCGCTTGCCATATGAAAGCGGTGCGCCATCCACGGTTCTGGTCATGCCGCCGGCCGCCCGCAACACGGCGTCGCCTGCCGCCGTATCCCATTCCATGGTACGGCTGAAACGCGGATAAACATCCGCCTCGCCTGCCGCAAGCAGGCAGAACTTGAGCGACGAACCGACAGAAACGATTTCGGCTGCGCCCAGACTGATAATGTATTCATCCGTCTGCGACGTGTTGTGTGAGCGGCTTGCCACCACCGTCTGCGTCATCGACGGCTCGCGGACGCAGACGCGCTGGCGCGCCACAACGGTGTAATCGTCACCAACCCACAGCGTCTCGGCCAGACCCGGCCGCCCGGAAAAAAAGCGGCCGCTGCACGGTGCGAAAACGACGCCAACCTCCGGCACACCATTGCGGATCAGGGCAATGTTGACCGTGAAATCGGACCGGCGGGCTACGAATTCCTTGGTCCCGTCAAGCGGATCGACGAGGAAGAACACCTCGCCAAGTTCACCGGGACGCACGCCGGCAGACGCTTCTTCCTCTGCTACACAGACGATGTCCGGGAAGGCATCGCGCAGACCTTCAAGTATGATGCGCTCGCTTGCCCGATCCGCATCGGTCACAGGCGAGGTGTCGGCCTTGGCCTCCACCGCGCAGCCCGCCTCGAAGATCCGCATGATCTCGCGCCCGGCATCAAGCGCGAGAGTTTCAAACAAGGCAAGGACTTGCGTATCGTCAGATACCGCCGCCGCTTTCGTAATGCTGCTGGGCAATGTCACGCTCTGTCAACCACCGTTCCACCGCCTCTACCATCTCTTCCGGCGTCCGGCCGAGCGTCTGAAGGCGTAACTCGGGGTTCTCCGGCGATTCGTAAGGCGAGTCTACTCCCGTAAAGTTGTCGATCTCGCCTTTCAACGCCTTAGCATACAACCCTTTGGGGTCCCGACGCACACATTCCTCGAAAGGTGTGTCAACGAACACCTCGATGAACTCGCCTTCCGTCATCAGTTCGCGCGCCAGAAGGCGTTCAGACCGGAACGGAGAAATGAAGGAAACGATGACGATCAATCCGGCATCCGCCATCAGCCTGGCGACCTCCGCGACCCGGCGGATGTTCTCCGCGCGATCGGCTTCGGTGAAGCCGAGGTCCCGGTTCAGTCCGTGGCGGACATTGTCACCGTCGAGGATGTAGGTGTGGCGCCCGGCCGCGTGCAGCTTCTTTTCCAGAAGGTTGGCGATGGTCGACTTGCCCGACCCGGACAAGCCCGTAAACCACAGCACGGCGGGACTCTGATGCTTGAGGGTGGCACGCGCATCGCGGCCGACATCCAGCGACTGCCAGTGGATATTATCCGCCCGCCTGATCGCCTGCCGGATCATACCCGCACCGACAGTGGCATTCGTGATGCGGTCGATAAGGATGAACGCGCCGGTGGTCCGGTTCTCGGCAAAAGCATCGAAGGCCACCGGCGACTGCAGCGTGATGGTGACGTCACCGACCTCGTTCAGCTCCAACTCGCGCGCCTCTTCCTCGGAAAAGTCGTTTATGTTCAGCCGATGGCTGATCTTGTCCACCGTGGCGCTTGCCTGATCGGTGGCGGTGCGCAAAACATAGCCAGCGCCCGGTCTCAGCACCTTCTCGTCGAACCAGACGACCGAGGCCGAAAACCGGTCGGCAACCTGTGGACGTGCCGAAGGCGCGACGAGCACGTTGCCGCGCGAAACCTCGACCTCCTCGTCCAGCACCAGCGTCACGGCCTGCCCTGCCACCGCACGATCAAGGTCGCCGCCTTGCGCAACGATCCGCCGGACCTTTGCCTGCCTTCCAGATTTGGCAACCACCACCGCATCGCCCGGCGAGACCGAGCCGGAGGCTATGGTGCCGGCGAAGCCGCGAAAATCGAGATTGGGGCGATTTACGTACTGGACCGGCAGGCGAAACGGCCGTTCCACCGCCTCGTCATCAACCGGAGCGGTTTCCAGATGCTCCACCAGGGTGGGGCCGCCATACCAGTCGAGCTGCTCCGATCGCTGGCTGACATTGTCGCCATAGCGCGCGGAAATGGGAATCGCTTCCAAGGTGCGGAAGCCAAGCGTGCCCGCGAACGCGCGATAGTCGGCGACGATGCGATCGAATACGGCCTGGTCGAAGCCGACCAGATCGATCTTGTTGATGGCCACCACGATATGGCGGATCCCGAGCAGCGAGGCGATGACGGTGTGGCGCCGCGTCTGGCGAAGCACTCCCTGCCTCGCATCGACCAGCACGATGGCCAGATCGCAGGTGGAAGCGCCGGTGGCCATGTTGCGCGTGTATTGCTCATGGCCGGGTGTGTCCGCCACGATGAACTTGCGTTTCGGCGTCGCGAAGAAACGGTAGGCGACATCGATGGTGATGCCCTGCTCGCGTTCCGCTTCCAGCCCGTCGACGAGCAGGGCGAAGTCCATCTCGTCGCCCGTGGTGCCGTGCCGTCGCGAATCCTGTTCCAGCGTGGCGAGCTGGTCCTCGAATATCTGCTTCGTGTCCGACAGAAGCCGGCCGATCAGCGTCGACTTGCCGTCATCGACCGAGCCGCAGGTCAGGAAGCGCAGCAGGGATTTCTTTTCCTGCGATGCGAGATAGGCGCGCACGCCCTCGACCGCGTCGAGATTTTCCGGCGTTACGTGCTGCATTTCAGAAATATCCCTCACGCTTCTTCTTTTCCATGGACCCGGCCTCGTCCCGGTCGATCAGCCTCCCCTGCCGTTCGGAGGTGCGCGCCGTCAGCATTTCTCCGACGATGGTCTCAAGCGTATCGGCGCCGGAATCGATCGCACCTGTCAGCGGGTAGCAGCCGAGGGTGCGAAAACGTACCAGCCGCTCCTGCACCTTTTCGCCGGGAAGCAGTTCCATACGCTCGTCATCCCGAAGTATGAGCATGCCGCCACGATCCACGACCGCTCGGCGTTTGGCGAAATAGAGCGGAACGATGGGGATGTTTTCCTGCAGGATGTACTGCCAGATATCGAGTTCGGTCCAGTTGGACAGCGGAAACACCCTGATGGATTCGCCGGGCGAAATGCGGGTGTTGTAGATATTCCACATCTCCGGCCGCTGGCTTTTGGGATCCCAGGCATGGCTGGCATTGCGGAACGAGAAGATACGCTCCTTGGCGCGTGATTTCTCCTCGTCGCGGCGCGCTCCGCCGAAAGCGGCATCGAAGCCATACTTATCCAGCGCCTGCCGCAGGGCCACGGTCTTCATGATATGGGTGTGGGTATTCGAGCCGTGTCGGAACGGATTTATACCGTCGCGAACGCCATCCTCATTGACATGCACGATCAGGTCGAAGCCGAGACGCGTGGCCATTTCGTCACGAAAGGCAATCATTTCACGGAATTTCCATGTCGTGTCGACATGCAGGAATGGAAAGGGAGGCTTGGCCGGGTAAAATGCCTTGAAGGCCAGATGCATGAGGACGGCTGAATCCTTGCCGACAGAGTACAGCATCACCGGCCTGGAAAAACTGGCGGCAACCTCCCTGAAAATATGGATAGATTCCGCCTCCAGCCGCTGGAGATGGGTTAGCACCGGGGCCATGGCAGCCTGCTTTCCTTTCAACAGATCCGGAACGACTTTCAGATGCCGCCCGGTCGGCCTGCCGTGCAGGTCGGTGCTTTGGTCGGTAAATCTGCGTCCGCAAACGGTTTTTAGCCGCAGCGGGGCGCGCAACCAACGCAAGGTCAACTCACCAAAGCCACCGGAGGCGATAATTTTTCCACGCGCGCGACGATAACGGGTACAATCGTGCGACATCCCTGTCCGCACGTCCACGTCATCAAACGGGCATCATTTTGTTGCCCTGTAAACTCTTCAGCTGTAAGTCCTTTTCCCTGACCGACGCGATGTGCAGCGCGCCAGCACAATCATCACCAACCGCGCCGGAATATCGTCATCAGGGAGCCGGAGGTTTTGACCATTCCTGAAAATCCCAAGACAGACCGAAATCGCATGGCAGCAGTCCTTGCCCGGCTTCCGCAGAACGGCATCGATCGCAACAACTACATCTCGGCCTTTCTGATGGGGGCTCTGCCGGCTGTCGGCGGCAGCGTGATATCGGTGCTGCTCTATACCTTTTTCGTGTGGGCTATCTTCTCACTTGCAATGGGCCGATTCAGCTTCCATCTGACCGGATCCGACCGCCTGCTGGCATGGACCTTCACCATTTTCGCCGGAATGATCGTTCTCACGGCATTTGCCGGCGAAAACCGGTCCACTGCGCCGCTCTCATTTACCTGGCTGCTGGCTTTCCTTTCCCCCTGGGCGATTATTCCCCGGCTGCGGGCAAGCCCCGCGATCGACTATCTCGAACCCTACACCGCCGGTGCCGCGACCGGCGCCATTGCCGCCTGCATCGTCGCTCTCATCCAGCTGTCGTTTCTCGGTATCCGTCCCGAGGCGGCTGCCGGAAACGCAGCGGTCTTCGGCATGATGGCGCTGATGCTCATGGGGCTCGGCGGGCTCAGGATCGGGTCACCGTCGCGTATCGTCGCGCTGTTCGGAGCGGTTGCCATCGGTGCCGGCTGCGCAGCCGTGTTGCTGTCACTGACCCGCGGCGTGTGGATCGTCTGCATCCCCGTTCTTGCGCTGCTGGCCGCATTCGCCCCGGCAAATGTGCGTACTATTGCCCGTCATCCGGTAACGATCCTCGGAGCAGCAGCGGCAGCTTTGATAACCTATCTGGTTCAGGAGGCTATGGAGCTTCGATGGCAGCAAACCATAAATGACTTCACTCTCGTGCTTCAGGAACGCAGCATCGGCAGCTTTGGCGAACGGGTTCGGCTCTGGCACGCCGCGAAAGAAGCCATCAGCCATTCACCCATCTGGGGCTACGGCATCCAGAACCGCATGAGTGCGCTGCTGCCAACCCTGATGATGGATGGCAACCTCATACATGGCTTCACACATGCGCATAACGGTTTTCTAAGCTTTGCGCTGGATGGCGGCGTGCTGGTTCTCAGCGCCGTCATCGCTGTACTGGTGGTGCCGGTCTACATCGCATGGAATGCGCCGCGTGACCGCAACTACCGGCTCCGCCTGTTTGCGGCGCTGATCGTGACATCGTCCTACGCGCTTTGCGGCATGACACAGATCATGTTCAAGCACGATGTCATGGATTCCTTCTTCGTCTTCTTTTCAATGCTGATCGCGGCATCGATCCCGGCAGCCAACCCTGAAACGAAACCCTGATAAAGCCCGGCATCCCAAGAAACAAAAACGCCCGGCACCGTCAATGGTGCCGGGCGTTTTTCAGGTCTGATGCTTATTCTAGCGGAAGCGGGCCAGGATTGACCAGACTGCCGGCACGAGGCTGGCAGCCAGCGCGACCTTGATGAGATCGCCGACAACGAACGGCACCACGCCGAACTGCCAGGCCTTGTCGGCACCGATCAGCAGAGCAAGCCACGTAAAGCCCATCGCCATCATCACCACTTCAGCGACCATGAAGGCGCCGAACAGCTTGAAGGGGTTGCGGTCGAAGCCGCGATCAGCCGCCCAGCCGGCGATTGCGGCCATGGCAACGAAACCGGCAAGGTAGCCACCCGTGGTTCCAAGCATATAGGCGATGCCAACACCCTTTTCCGGCGAGCTCTGGAAAACGGGCAGGCCCATGGCACCCTGCGCCATGTAGAGCACGAGAGTGGCAACCGCCAGACGCATGCCGAACGCGGATGCGATGAGCAGCACCGCCAGCGTCTGCAGGGAAATATCAACAGGGCCGAGGAACACCTTGGTCTTTGCCGAAACCGTCAGCAGCAGTGTTCCGCCGATGGCAAGAAAAACCTGAGCCGCAAGGCGGGCAGTGCCTTTCTCGGGCAGAGCCAGTGAAACAAGCGGACGCATCGTCGTTGCAATTGCCATGATCTTCCTCATTCCATTTGGTCAGGGCCAGTTGGTCGGGCCTTTCCTTAAAGAGGCAGGCACCGCACAGCACATTTCCCCTATATTGGCTTCCATGCTAAGCGGCAAATGGTTTCGCGAAACAGCACAGCGGATGGCAAGGTTTCATGGCACTTGAATTCGATACCGGTTTCGAGCCGGCGCATGGCTCGGCTGTCAGCGCGGCTCCCGGCATTTTGCGCGTTACCGCCCCAAACGCCTCGCCATTCACCTTCCACGGAACCAACAGCTATATCGTCGGCCATGACACGCTGGCCGTCATAGATCCCGGCCCGGAAGACGAGCGCCACCTCAGAACCCTGCTCGACACGATCGCCGGACGGCCGGTCAGCCATATTTTCGTCAGCCATACGCATCGTGACCACTCGCCCCTCGCCGCCCGCCTGAAGGCGGAAACCGGCGCGATGATCGTCGCGGAAGGCCCGCACCGGGCTGCGCGGGAACTGGCGATCGGCGAGATCAACGCGCTGGATGAAAGCAACGACACCGAATTCCGGCCCGATAAGTTCCTGCCGGACGGAGGGACCGTCGATGGAGACGGCTGGTCAATCAGCGGGCTCCATACACCCGGCCATGCGGCAAATCACATGGTTTTCGCATTGGAGGGAACGGGCATCCTGTTCAGCGCCGACCATGTCATGGCCTGGTCCACCAGCATCGTCGCGCCGCCGGACGGAGCCATGGCCGACTACATGGCCTCACTGGAAAAGCTGCTTGAGCGCGACGACCGTTTCTTTCTGCCCGGCCATGGCGGGCCGGTGACACAGCCGCAGGCCTTCATGCGCGGGCTGAAGGCGCACCGCAAAATGCGCGAACGCGCCGTTCTCGACCGTCTGGAAAAGGGCGACCGCACCATCGCGAACATGGTGAAGACCATTTATCGCGATACCGATCCGCGCCTGCACGGCGCGGCGGGGCTGTCGATTCTCGCACATCTGGAAGATCTCGTCGGTCGCGGTCTGGCGATAACGGAAGGCGCACCTTCCATCGCCGGCATTTACGAGCCCGTTCGCTGAGGCTTCTTACTGCCCCTGTTCAATCCCGGTCTGGCCTGTCACTTCCTGATCGAGTTCCTTCAGGAAGCGAACGATGCGATCGGCATTGTCCCCGAGGTCATGGCGTCCGTAACGGGATGCCGAACGCATGTCGATGACGCTGATTTCCTCATTGCCCGCAACGCGGATAGCCACATCGACCGGCAACTCCAGAGCGAAGCTGGAGGCAGCGGCGGTAATCAGCAATTCCCGCGCATCCCCGTTTTCGAGCACTGGCATGGTGGAATTTTTCCATCCCTGCCTTCGCAACACCTTCTGGACCATGACAACGGCCTCGGAAAAAGGCAGGTCGTAGCGGCGGCCATTGACCAGCGGATAGGCTTGCGTCTGCAGGCGCCATTCGCCCGGCGTAGCCGCAAAGATGCGCCCGTCGGCAAGAGCAGGTGCCGTTTCAAGGTCTGTTGAAATATCGCTCAGCGGCGGGAAGGTCAGCGCCCACCAGGATGCAACCGCATAGGGCGCCAGAACCAACAGCGCAATCAGTGCCCCTGCCGTGAGGTCGCGCCCGCCCTGATCACCGAAATTCCAGAGCCGGGCAAAGGCCCAGCCTGCAAACAGCAAGGCGAATGCTGCCAGCAACGCCACCAGCGCCAGAACCCACAGATAGGCAGGCGTTTCGACAAGACCAAAGTGATGACCGGTCCACACTGTAATGAGCAGGACCGCCGAGAACGCCGCTGTGCGCCGCGACCAGCCCGCTGCCATCGTCGTCTGTCGTTCAGGAAACGCCGTCATCGCCCGCCATCCGGATCACACAATGGCATGGCTTAGAACATTCTGCGTCAAAGTTGAATGCACCGCCTGAAGCCGGCCGCATGTTCACACGACACACAGCCGGGCGGCGCAAGCATCTGCGCCTCAGCCAGCTTTCCGGATGGCGGACTGCGCTGCGGCCAGCCTTGCGATCGGCACGCGGAACGGAGAGCACGACACATAGTCGAGCCCCACTTCCTCGCAGAAACCGATGGAGGCCGGGTCGCCGCCATGCTCGCCACAGATGCCGAGCTTGATGCCGGGTCGTGTGGCCCTGCCCTTCTCGGCTCCCAGACGCACCAGCTCGCCCACGCCCTCGATATCCAGCGACACGAACGGGTCCTGCTCGATGATCCCCTTCTGGCGATAGACTTCGAGGAAGCTCGCCGCATCGTCGCGGGAAATGCCGAATGTCGTCTGGGTGAGGTCGTTCGTACCGAAGGAGAAGAACTCGGCGGTTTCGGCAATGTAGTTGGCGCGGATCGCGGCGCGGGGCAATTCGATCATCGTTCCGGTGAGATACTCGATGGCAACACCGGTTTCCTCCATCACGCTCTTTGCCACCGAATCGATACGCGCCTTGACGTAATCGAGTTCCTTCTTGAGGCCGACCAACGGCACCATGATTTCCGGGACCACCAGCTTGCCGGCCTTGCGCCCTGCCTCAACGGCGGCTTCGAAAATGGCGCGGGCCTGCATTTCGGCGATCTCGGGATAGGTTACGGCAAGGCGGCAACCGCGATGGCCGAGCATCGGGTTGAACTCGTGCAGCGACTCGGTGCGCTGGCGCAGCTTGTCCGCGGATACGCCCATGCCCTTCGCCACCTCATCAATTTCCTCGTCCGTCTTCGGCAGGAATTCGTGCAGCGGCGGGTCGAGCAGACGGATCGTCACAGGCAGGCCGGCCATGATCTCGAACAGTTCGAGAAAATCGGAGCGTTGCATGGGCAGAAGCTTGGCCAGCGCCGTTCGCCTGTCCTTCTCCGTATCGGCGAGAATCATCTCGCGCACGGAGGTGATACGATCGCCATCGAAGAACATGTGCTCGGTGCGGCACAAACCAATGCCCTCGGCGCCGAAGGAGCGCGCCATGCGCGCATCCGCCGGGGTCTCTGCATTGGTGCGCACCTTCATGCGGCGTGCGGCATCCGCCCATTCCATGATGGCCGCGAAATCACCGGACAGTTCCGGCTGGAGCATAGGCACAGCTCCCTTCAGAACCTGGCCCGAGCCGCCGTCGATCGTGATGATGTCACCCTTGCGGAAGGTCTGGCCGAGCGCCGTCAGCGTACCGCTCTTGTGGTCGACCCGCAGCGAACCGACACCGGAAACGCAGGGCTTGCCCATGCCGCGCGCCACCACCGCCGCATGGCTGGTCATGCCGCCCCGCGTGGTCAGAATGCCTTGCGCGGCATGCATGCCGTGAATGTCCTCCGGGCTCGTCTCCACACGAACGAGGATGACCTTGCGGCCGGCCGACTTCATTTCCTCCGCCTCATCGGAATTGAAGACGATCTCGCCTGTGGCCGCACCCGGCGAAGCAGGCAGGCCTACACCGATGACGTCACGCGCGGCCTTCGGATCGATGGTGGGGTGCAGGAGCTGGTCGAGCGAGGCCGGGTCGATGCGGCAGACCGCCTCATGCTTCGTGATCAGGCCCTCGCCGGCCATCTCGACTGCGATCTTCAGCGCAGCCTTCGCCGTGCGCTTTCCCGAGCGGGTCTGCAGCATCCACAGCTTACCGCGCTCGATGGTGAATTCGAGATCCTGCATGTCGCGGTAGTGGTTTTCGAGCCGCTGCGATATCTCGACGAAATGGCGGAACGCATCCGGCATCAGCTTTTCCATCGAAGGCCGGTCGGAACCGGCAGCAATGCGCGCTGCTTCCGTGATGTTCTGCGGCGTGCGAATACCCGCCACCACATCTTCGCCCTGTGCATTGACGAGGAATTCGCCGTAAAGCATGTTCTCGCCGGTGGAAGGGTTGCGGGTGAAGGCGACGCCCGTGGCCGAGCTGTCGCCCATATTGCCGAACACCATCGCCTGCACGTTGACTGCGGTGCCCCAGCTTTCGGGAATGTCGTGGAGGCGACGATAGGTGATGGCCCGCTGGTTCATCCAGCTTGAAAATACGGCACCGATCGCCCCCCACAGCTGCTCGCGCGGATCCTGCGGGAAAGGCTTTTCCAGCTCTTCCTCAACCTTCGCCTTATAGAGCGCAATGACGTCCTGCCATTCCGCAGCGCTCAGATCGGTGTCGAGATCATGGCCGAGGCTGGCCTTGGCGTCTTCCAGAATTTCCTCGAACACTTCGTGATCGAGCCCGAGCACGACGTTGGAGTACATCTGGATGAACCGGCGGTAGCTGTCATAGGCAAAACGCGCATCGCCCGAATCGGAAGCCAGCGCCTCCACCGTCTCGTCGTTCAGGCCCAGATTGAGCACCGTATCCATCATGCCGGGCATGGAAGCGCGGGCACCTGAGCGCACAGAAACCAGCAGGAGCTTCGAGGGATCGCCGAACCGGCGGCCCGTCACCTTGCCGATATGATCCAGGGCAGCATCGAGCTGCGCCTCAAATTCATCCGGATAGCGCCGACCATTGGCATAATACCAGTTGCACATCTCGGTGGTGATGGTGAAGCCGGGCGGCACAGGCAGGCCGAGACTGCACATCTCGGCAAGATTCGCACCCTTGCCACCCAGAAGGTTCTTGTCGCCGGCTCGCCCTTCGGCAGCCCCGTCACCGAAGGTGTACACCCACTTGCTCATGCCCGCTCCCCGGCTTGCTGTGGTCGAAATGCCCCGGCCGGGGCTGGATGCGGGCAGCGATAAGGTGCCGAAAAGCGAAAGGCAAGCACGCGCTTGGGATAGCGGCCATCTATATCGATTAAAGACACGCAACCCGCCCTCGCAGAACAAGGCGGCAATACCGGCCTTTCCCCGCAAGGAAGGCCGCTGAGCCGAAACCGCCTCTTGCCTCAAAATCCAAAGAGGATTAGAACATAAAGTGAACATGGAGGCGGCAATGAAAAAGACAGGCAAGCTCGACTATCTGGAAATGCCTGCGACCGGAGGGACGCTGGACAGCGTGAAAGCCTTCTACAGCGCCGCCTTCTCGTGGTCGTTCACTGACTATGGCCCTGCCTATTCGGCCTTCAGCGAGGGGCTCGACGGCGGTTTTTACACCGACACAAGCGAGGCATCGTCCAAGCCGCTGCCGGTGCTTTACAGTGAAAATCTCGAAGAGACGCTGGAGGCTGTCGTTTCCGCCGGCGGCCGAGTCGTGAGGCCGATCTTCTCGTTTCCGGGCGGGCGCCGTTTTCATTTCACCGATCCGGCGGGAAATGAACTGGCGGTCTGGAGCGAGTAGCGCACGTTCCAGAGGGATTGCGCTGATTGCGGTCTGCAGGGCAGAGCCCGGCTTTACGCGGCCGCACATGCCCTTTTGAAAAACCTGTTCCGCTATCGACAGGAGCGCTCCGATGCAGCTCCGGCAGAAATGGAAAGCGTCCTCGGGGCTGGAATTGTGTCAGAACGAAAGGGGCTGAGCGTTTCTGCGAATTGGAGAAAAGCAGAAATGATCTAATCGCAATATGACGGATTGTGCTTTTGATCGTCACTGCCTATAAGGCCGCTCTGTCCGGTCAAGGACGTTTCAGTTGGGGCGTCGCCAAGTGGTAAGGCATCGGTTTTTGGTACCGACATTCCCAGGTTCGAATCCTGGCGCCCCAGCCATCATCTGGCTTTTCTGATTTCAACCGCCTTCTGGTCCGGGTCAAAGATCCGGTTTTTTCCTCCGGCGGGATGACAGGGCGGCTTGCTGAAGGGTCGTTTCCAGAACGTCGTAGACTTTCTCCGCAGCATAATTGTCATCGAAAAAGCGGCGGGCATTGGCTGCGTGCGAAGCGAGCCGCTCCGGTCCGGCATCCATCAGCGCCGCGATCGCGCCGGCCAGTGCTTCCGGCTGGCTGGCCGGAACCGCAACGCCCGCGCCCGATTCATTGACGATGCGGGCGCCCTCGCCGTTGAGCGAGGCGACGATCGGCTTTCCGCACGCCAGATAGCTTTGCGTCTTGTAGGGCACGGTCAATGCGAATATCGGAATGTCCTTCAGGCTGACCAGCATCGCATCGGCATGGGCGAAAAACTTCGGCATATCCTCTTCCGGGTGGCGTCCGAGAAAATGCATTCTCTCCTCCAGCCCGTTCTCCGCCACGAGCCTCCTGACGCGCTCCTCATCTCGGCCGCTTCCGACGATGACCCAATGCAGGTCCGTACGTTCGCGCAGCAATGCCGCGGCGGCCACAAGCGTATCGAAATCCTGGCTTTCGCCGATGTTTCCGGCAAACATCAGCCGGAAACCGTCCTGCGGCACCAGCCGCTCATGCTCCGGGGCATCCTCGGGCCTCAACGGACGATAAAAATCGGGAGCGGTGTTCGGAAGGAATCGAATGCGCTCTGGAGGAACGCCGAACCTCGTGATCATGTCGTGGAAAGCAGCGCTCTGCACCATGACGATATCGGCACGCCGGTAAAGCCAGCCGCAAACCGCGTTCAGCAGGCCGACCGCGAAGCGGTTATGAAGGCCCAGCGTATATGTCGCACTTTCCGGCCAGATGTCCTGGACCCAGTAGACGCAAGGGGTTCCGGTCCGCCAGCGTAGGAAAATTCCCGCAAAAGCCTGAAACAGCGGCGACGGCATCGAAACGAAAGACACATCGGAGCCCGACCTGAGCTTGCGGAACATGGTCCAGCTCGCTGTGACGGGATAGGTGAGGTAGTTGGCGATCAGGGACAAGGCGCCCTTGCCGCGCGGTACGGTATAGGCGCGGTCGATCCGGACGCCTTCCCACTCTTCCGTCCTGCGCTCCGTGTTCGAATACCCACCGAAGAAGCGCCCCGCCGGATAGTTCGGAACGCAGGGAAAAGCATGAACATCATGGCCACGGCGAACAAGTTCCCGCGCAATCGTGTTGTTCGTAAACTGCTCCGGATAAAAATACTGGGATATAAGTGCGATATGCATTGTCGGGAATCAGAACGGCTTTTCGAAGATCAGCTGAGAGAAAAGACACATATGAGCACAAATAGCGATGCAAATCTGGCGATCACGGGCGGCACCGGTTTCATCTCACGCGGCATGCTCGAAAGCTGTGCCGAAGCCGGCCTGTCCTGTCGCGCGCTTTCCCGCTCAGCCCGCCCCTCGTGGGCGGAAGAAACTACACAGTGGGTTTCCGTACCCGCCTATGACGATGCTGCTGCACTGAAAGAGGCGCTGGCAGGTGCGCGGTATGTGCTGCATCTTGCCGACAATCCAGCCCGGGGCGACGCCCGCAGCGTCGAACAGGCTGTTCGCAACTGTGACGCGTTGATTGCCGCGATCCGCAGCAACCGGATTGCGGGCGTGATTGTGGCGAGCAGTGTCTATGCGCGCAACGACACGGATAGCAGCACATCATCCTATGGAATGGTGAAACGTGCCAACGAGCGACAATTCCTGTCCGCGACCGATATCCGCACCGTCGTCCTGCGCCTGCCGCCGGTTTATGGGCCCGAAGGCCGGGGCGGACTTGCCACGCTTGCGAAACTGGTGCGCAAGGGAGTGCCGTTGCCGCTTGGCGCGGCTTCTGCCCCAAGGGCCTATCTCTCCCGGCGCAATCTCGCCTCGCTTGTGCTAGCCATGGTGAATGGCGGCGACAACAGGTGGAAGGGCGCAGCAGGCAGGATCTTCGAACCCTCGGACGGCGCTGCCATCGCCACACGCGATCTCATACGCGCCATGGCAGCACAGATGGATATTTCTGCAAGGCTTGTACCCGTGCCTGTCGCCGTGCTGCGAATCGCCGCCGGCCTAACCGGGAAAAAGGAACTCGTATCGGGAGCCATTGACCGCCTCGATGTAGCGCCGGTCGGGGAGCTTGAAACGGCTTTCGGATGGCGGCCCGTCGAGCGGATGCCGGAGAGTCTGGGCTTCCTGCGTGACGAGGTCAGGCGCTCCTGACGGCATCGCCACTGCCGCCGCCCGTGGCAGTGCGCACGATGTAGCGCAGATCGTCCATGAAACGGATTTGCGCCGCATAGCGGGCATCCGCTTCCGCCAGTTCGACGGGCGTCGACATGTCGATGCCGGCAAGCTGGGCGGGACCGGTGATACCCGGACGCACTTCATAGACGCCCCGCTTGTCCCGTTCGGCCACCAGAACGTCCTGGCTCGGCAGGCACGGGCGCGGGCCGACAAAGCTCATGTCGCCCCTCAGCACATTGACCAGTTGGGGCAGTTCGTCGAGCTTTGTCCGGCGCAGAAGGCGCCCGATACGCGTGATCTGCGCCGTCGAGATTTCGTGGCTTGCCCGGTCGCCGGTGCCCGTCGACATGGTGCGCAGCTTGTAGAGGGTAAACGGCCGACGGTGGTAGCCGACCCGAACCTGCCTGAAAACGGCCGGAGCGGCATCCTCGCGCCTGATGAGGACGATACAGACGAGGCAAAGCACAAGCGCCGGCAATGCGAGCACGAGCGCCAGTGCGATGTCCATCAGGCGCTTGCCGTAATCAGCGTACATGCCGGGGGCTCCTGTCAGTTCAGATCGTTGTCAGCTCAGATCGTTCACGCGAATGCCGTCCCACGCATTGGAAAGCTTCGCGGTGCCGAGGATCAGGTTCACCACACGTTCGGAGGTATTGTCGATGCAGTAGTCGGCCGGAACCGGGTGCGGCCGGCCGGCCGCATTTCGCTCGGCAAACAACCGCGTCACCGCGTCGACGCCGCTCAGGATGGTGTCGCGGTCCAGTCCCGTCATCACGATACAGCCCACATCCAGTGCTTCCGGGCGCTCGATCGCATCGCGCGGCGTGATGGCGGGAAAGCCAAGGATGGAGGCTTCCTCCGCGATCGTGCCACTGTCGGATATGGCGCAAAAGGCGCTCATCTGGAGGCGATTGTAGTCATGAAACCCGAAAGGTTTCATAAACTGCACACGCGGATCAAGTGCTGCCGCTCCCAGTGCATCGAGCCGCTTGCGCGTGCGCGGATGGGTGGAGACGATCACCGGCATGTCATATCGCCCGGCCAGCGCGCCAAGCGTTTCGACCAGAGCAGAAAGACGCGCGCTGGAATCCACATTCTCCTCGCGGTGTAGCGAGACGATGAAATAGCCCTGCGGCTTCAGGTCAAGGCGCTCCAGAACGTCCGAGCCCTCGATGCGGCCGCGATAGTGCTCCAGAACCTCACGCATGGGAGAGCCGGTGAGATAGATGCGGCGATGGGCGATGCCTTCCGACAGCAGATGGCGACGCGCATGCTCCGTGTAAACGAGATTGAAGTCTGAGATGTGGTCGACCATCTTGCGGTTGGTCTCTTCCGGCACATTGCGGTCGAACGACCTGTTGCCGGCCTCCATATGATAGACGGGAACCTTCAGGCGCCGCGCCATGATCGCCGAGATGGCCGAGTTGGTATCGCCCAGAATGACCACGGCATCAGGTCGTTCCGCCTTGATCACCCGTTCGCTTTCAGTGAGGATCTTGCCCAGCGTCTCGCCGAGCGTTCCGCCGCCCGTCCCAAGGAAATGATCGGGACGGCGCACGCCAAGATCCTCGAAGAAGACTTCGTTCAGCTCGAAATCGTAGTTCTGTCCGGTATGAACTATCCGGTGATCGCAGTGCTGGTCGAGCCGCGCCATCACGCGCGACAGACGGATGATCTCGGGGCGCGTCCCGAGTATGGTCATCACCTTGAGCATCATCTTACCTCAGAACAGGGTCGGCATAAGTATCCGGCGAAGCAGGGTCGAAGACCTCGTTCGTCCAGAAGAGAGTGAGCATCGGTCTGCTGCCGACATTCTCTATGCTGTGCGTGTGAAGGGTCGGCATGTCCACAACCGCCGGAGTATCGCCGCTCACACGGTATTCCCAGACCGTGTCGTCCAGCACCCGGCGGATGCGTATGATGGCTTCGCCTTCCAGCACCAGAAATCGCTCGATCTTGGAAAGATGGAAGTGGTTGCCGCGTGTCGCGCCGGGCTCGGTCCAGCTCAGGAAGGTCTGCCCGCCGCCACCGCCCTTCACCGCTTCGAAAAGTGTTCCGCGCGCGTCGCTGTTGAGCTTCAGCGGTCGGGGAAAGCCATCCGGATAGAGCGCTGCGCGGTAGCTGTTGAAGAGAGCGACCTCAAACGCATCGTCAAGATCGGAAAAAACATTGGCGCCATAGGAGGCGTGGTAGGCTTCTATCCGCGCGAGCAGTTCGGCGACCGTCATGGGGTGCGGCTCGGGGCGCAGCGTGCCGGCAGCACCATCGAGCCCCGCGTCGATTGCCGCCTGCGCGGCTGCTCCGGCGTGCAGGAGTTGCACCCTGCCCTGCGGATCGACCTGCGGCGTCTCGCCCGAGATCACCTGTTCGATGAAAGTGGCGGTGACGTTGTTGTAGCGTGGCCTGGCGCATTCGCCGAAGATGTGCGGCAGCACCAGATCGGTGTAGCGGGACGAGAAGGCAGCCAGTATCTCGCCCGCCCTTTTCTTCCCGCGGCCATAAGGCGTGTCTGATGCCGCATGTGTCGAATTGGCGTAAACGATATGGGGGCTTGCACCGGCCTCCCGGCAGCCCTGCACCAACGTCTCGGCGATCGCTGCGTTGCCCTTTTCGACCTCCTGCTCGGATGCCCGGTTGACGCCCGCGAAATGCAACACCGCATCGGCGCCCGTCACGGCATCGCGCAGGACGGCTGGGTCATCAAACCCGTGATGATCGAGCGCCACGACATCGAAAGGACGGGGCTCATTGCGGAAGGCGGCCGTGCAGTTGGCCGCATGGAGACGCGCCGCGGCATGCCACCCCAGAAGCCCCGCTGCACCGGTGACGACAATGCGCCTCACGCGCTCTTTTTCCATGTAGCGAGCTCAGCCTGAACCTCTGGAAGCGTCATCAACAGGGCTTTTACCTGCTCTACATTGAGGCGCTCGGTGTTGTGCGAATGGTAGTCCTCGTGGCGCACCGTCTCGTCCTCGCCTTCGGTGAAGTAGGCCTGATAGTTGAGGTCGCGGCCATCCATGCGGATGCGATAATAGTCGCCCATATCCTCGCTCTGACCAAGCTCCTGGGCGGTTGCCAGCGTCTCGTAGAGCTTTTCGCCATGGCGCCAGCCGATGTGCTCGACCGGGTGATCCGGCACACCAAACAGTTCGGCAAGCGCCTGCACGAGATCTGCTATAGTGGCGGCGGAGGCCTTGCGGATGAAAAGATCGCCCTGACGCGCATGGGTGAAGGCATGATGCACCAGCGCGACTGAATCGCGCAACGGCATGAGGAAGCGCGTCATGGCCGGCTCGGTCACGGTAACGGGCTGTCCAGCCTTGATCTGCCGGATAAAAAGCGGGATCACCGAGCCGCGCGAATACATGACATTGCCGTAGCGCACGAGCGACACGGTGGTGTCCGCATCCGGTCCGATGGCGCGGGCGAGCGCGGCCGCAATCTTCTCCATCATAGCCTTGGAGATACCCATGGCGTTGACCGGCATCACCGCCTTGTCGGTGGACAGGCAGACGACCGAGCGCACGCCGGCAGCCACCGCGGAATGGACCACGTTGTCTGAGCCCAGTATGTTGGTGCGCACCGCCTCCAGCGGAAAGAACTCGCAGGATGGGACCTGCTTGAGTGCTGCAGCGTGGAAGACGCGGCTGACACCGGCCATCGCCCTGTCAACGCTGCCCCGGTCGCGGATGTCGCCGACATAGAAACGAACATTGCCGCTGCGCAGGCTGTTGCGCAGCGCGTCCTGCTTTTCCTCGTCACGGCTGAAGACGCGGATCTCGCCGCAGCCCCGCTGCAACAGGTCCTGCAGCATGGTCTTGCCGAACGAACCTGTGCCGCCGGTGATGAGAACGCATTCGTTTTTCATTCTGTCGCTTTCCGCTGCGCTGCTTTTCCGTCCAGCCCGTGCGTCATGATATAGTCGAATGAGTCGTGAAAGGTAAAGCTGCTCTGCGGCCGCCCCACGGCCGGAAGGCGTGAATATTTCCGACGGGCCGCCGCGTTCCAGTCCGCACCAACGGCCCATCGCGGCGGTGATCGTCGCAACGACGTCAGGGCAGCCAGCTGTTTATGCCCACAACGATGCCGACATTGTCGTCCACCTCGGTAATGCCGGGGATAAGCGCCGGGCAGGCCAGCAGATAGCGATGCCCCGCCCCGCGCGCGTAGAGCATCAAAGGGCGCGGAATGTAACCGTAGCTGGAGTAGGGCAACTCTTCGTCCTGCAAGGTCATGGAGACCCATCCGTCCTCCGGCGCGATGACCTGGTGCGCCTGGCTCCTGCTGCCATTGCGAACGAACGTCTGGCCGGCACCTTCCCTGATCCACGCCACAGGTGCATCGAGCGCGCGGACATACATATGGAACGTCTGCGAAGGCAGACGCGGCTTCTGTCCGAAATAGGTGCTTATGTAATAGATGTTTCCGTCGATCGGGGTGCTCGCAGTCGTAGTCCCCGACCCCATAGTCATCTGTGCAACGTAGAACTCCGGACCATAACGACGGCGGCCGGAGTCGCGGATAGTATCGACAAGGTCTTTGACTGCCGCCGGCAGCGCGCCTGCCGTGCCGCCGTAGTCGGTATTGTTGTGGATGAACTTTCCGCCGTCGGCCGCCGTCGTGCCATTTGAAATCGTAAGATAGGACGGAAAGGAGAAAGCGCCTATGGCGAGATCCTTGGCGCTGTTGCCCGCGAAACGGCCGCTGTCTGGCAGAAGATTGAAGACCGCATCCCTGAGCGTATTGGTGTATGGCAGGGTAACTCTACCGCTCTGACGGTCGATCCTGAGCGCCTCCTTCCAGGCAGCCCCATCGGTGCTTACCTTGATCGTCAGGTCATCTCCGCCGACCAGCCCGATCTCTGCCCGGCCGGACCAGTTCGACTGCATCAGCAGCGACAGCACATTGGCCGCACCTTCCTTGTTCATGGTATAGCGCAGGTCGCCATCGCCGCCGTCGCCCGCCGGCCGCGCCGTCCACAGCACCTTGTTGAGCCGGGCGGAAAAGGGATTGGCGGCATCTGCCTCGGTGCCGACGCCAAGCAGGGCGAGATTCTGCAGCGGCGGAAGCTCGGCTGTCACTTTCTGCCACGCCGCCCCGGTCCAGCTAACCAGCGCATGCTCATCCAGCACCCATGCAATCCAGCCTTCCTTCGGCACAAGGAAGCGCCAGCCGCCATCACGCCACACGGCGATCGCGCCGTCCCGTTCTGCCCACTCGCCGTCAGCGCCGGGCGGGACGATCCAGCGCGCGCCCTCCTGCGGTTCGGGCGGAGCAGAAGCTAGGGTACGTCCCGCCACCGCGCATTGAACGAGCGCATCAAGCAACTCCAGCGCCTCATTGTGCGTGACATGCTTCTGCGCCTGACTGGGCATGATGTAGGGTAGGTCGAGATTCGTGGTATTTTCCATCTGGCTATCCTCGGGCTGAGTGTTCGGTCCGAGTATGAGCGGATCATGATGGGTGTGGATAACAGACTGCTATCGGGCGCTTGCAGCGTCCGTTTTCTAATGAAAGGAGAGGGCTGCCTTCTGAACAGGCGGTTCAAATTCAAAACAAAGTTGCGATGCACACTGCTGCGCAGTAGCTAATGGATTGAGCATTTTGTTTTCAACATGCCCCACCCTGATTTTACAATGGCACCTCAATGCGAAATTTAATTAAAATATTGATCCTTCTTATGCTGGTATCAGGAGCAATATTTCTTGCATACCCAGAACAACACTACAATGAAGAAGGATGGGGAGTTCTTTTAAAATATTCAATATATTTTCCATTAATAATCTTATCTTCTTTTTATATCATTATAAATCAAAAAATTAATAAAAATTTACTATTGTTTTCATTATGGATTTTAGTTTGCTCTATAACTCTTATCTTAGGAATGATAGATAAGATGCGCTATGCTCTTTATGTTATGCCAGCCTTTTCTGCACTCGCACCACAGTGGATACATAAAGAAACTCCGAAAATTGCCTATGCAGCACTCTGGATTGCTGCGCTAGGCGCCATCTACGAATACGCTGTTTTAGGGGGCTTTCCGCGCTTCCATCCAAATGGCTATAGAGCGGTTTCTGTTTTTGTAAATCCGAACAATCTCGGGATCACTACGGTGATATTGTACTACTTTACAGAAAGCCTTCAAAAATATAAAAGATTTTTTTCACTAATTATAGGCATATCTCTCATTATCATCAGCGGATCAAAGACAGCATTTATAATATTTTTTGTATTATTTTTAATACGAAGAGTTAGGATTACTTTATTGCAAGCTGCTTATGGAATTATTTTTTCTTTTTCTGCAATATGTTTGGCGTTTTATATAGGAATCATACCTCTAGAAAGCCTATATATAAGACTCGATCAATATTCGAACTTCTTTAATTCAATTGATGGATTTATTTTTATTACAAAAAATGAAAATTTTTATGAAAACTATGCCGATAATGCTTTTATTCAGCTATGGATAGAGGTAGGAATTTTAGGGTCTATATCATATATATTTATAATAATTTATTGTGCCGCACGTGATGGATTCAGAAAACCATTATGGCTGCTATTTGCAGCCGCCTCCATGACAACCAATGTTCCCTTTTTGTTTCCTCTGGGGTACATCTTTTGGTTTTATACTGGCCAAGACAAAATTCACAAGCAAAAACCCAAAACGACACATCCCTAGCGACAGATCCGAAGATTTAAAATATACACTATTACTAAATGCTATTATTTCAAATATAATCCAAAATATAATTAGCGCTCGTGGACAAAGGGTATCCATAATTTGACTGCGGCGATGGCGACAAAGCCGAGATAGGATTCCTTGGTCTTGTCGTATCGGGTGGCGATGCGCCGCCAGTTTTTGAGCTTGTTGAAGAGCCGCTCGATCTGGTTGCGCCATTTGTATTTGGCTTTGTCGTGCGGGATCGGCTCTCGCCTGTTGCTTTTTGAGGGGATGACAGCCTCGATCTTGGCGCTGGCAATCTCCTCTCGAATGGCATCAGCATCATAGCCCTTATCGGCCAGGAACGCCTCGATCCGGTCGGAAATCATCCGGAACAAGGGTGCGAAGCCCTGGATGTCGTGCGTTTGTCCGGGCGTCAGGACGAAACCGAGCGGCCGTCCCTTCGCATCACAGCGGGCATGGAGCTTGGTGGTGAAGCCGCCGCGCGATCGGCCAAGCGCCTCGGCCTCCTGAGTCCCCTTTTTATGCCGACCGCACAATGATGTGCCCGGACAATAGTGCTGTCGATCATGTCAGCGCTTCGATCCCGATCGACCATCTCCGCCAGCGTTTCGAGCATCGCCTCGAATACACCAGTCTCGACCCATCGTCGGTAACGCCGGAAGACGCTGTTCCACTTGCCATAGTCATCAGGCAGGTGTCGCCATTGCGCTCCCGTGCGCGCCATCCACATCATACCTTCAAAATAACGCCGGTTGTCCTGCGCCGGGCGGCATCCGCGCCCTCGTTCAGCAGGCAAAAGCGGGCCGATCAGCGCCCATTCCTCGTCCGCCAAACCAATCCCTTTGCCCAAGGCTCCCTCCAAATGGAAGCCTTGAACCAAAACCCGATCCCGCAGTCAACCTTTGTCCACGAGCGCTAGAGCATCTTCGACTTATTCCGGGTCATATCCGGCTGCCTCGAAATAGTGCCTGCACTCCTCGGCAGTGAAGGCTGTCAGGCAATCGGCGATGATGGACCAGAGATCGTCGACGGTTCTGGCAGCGGCCTTTCTGAGCA
>NZ_JCAKKP010000012.1:0-104467 GCF_059509755.1 Aquamicrobium sp. YD-1-mutant5 | reverse complement strand
ATCCCGCTCACAACCCGCCGGTCATCTACTCTCGGAACCCCGTGCCACAACGGGAAGTACGGCGATATGCGCGCCATCTGGCACTCGCTCAGCAGAAACAAATCACCCATCACGGCCTCCTTCAGCAAAGACCGTGAATCGCAGATCAAACCAAATTAATAGGTCCTGAGCCTAGAGGTGGGGTAGCCAATAACCTCAACAATAACGTCGATAATGATCAAGTCACGGCTCCGGTGCGATGTCCAATGGCAAGCTGGCCGGTCTGGGATTACAAATAGATGTACGAGACATCTACCGCCAGTAACCGCTTGCCGTCGGCAGACCAAAATGCGTTCACGTTCATGCTATAAGCAAGGTAGCGAAAAGCTCGCCGCACCACGCCCCGCGTAGGAAACTTCGGCCCATTCGTGCCTATCAGATGCGATGCTGAAACGCGCAGCATACCTGTTCGGTCAGTATGGGGGCGCGCGCTGCTGAAGTTCTCCGGCACGCGGAAGCCCTGCGCTTCAAACCACTCCGTGGCCGCTGATAAATCGTCGTACGAAGCCAAGAGCCTGAATATACAGACTTCGGCCTCTTCCTTGTTGTCGATTTTATCCCAGTCCATTTCCTTGAGGTTGACGGGACCAGACAGCTTGGGCTTCTTAAGGCACGATGCGGCGTCTGGAAAATCCATCAGCGCGACCTTCTGGGCGGCTGATAGCTTGCGTTTTTGTATCTTCTGGAAGGCCGGGGTTCCGAGGCCGGGTTCGGAAATATAGGAAACCCAAAACAGCTTCGCGCCATAGTAGCCGTAGCCTGCCAGTTGGAACCCAAGAAAAGCCAGCACTGCATAGGCCGCATAGTTCAGAAACCGGAATTTCCCGTCGCGTCTGCGCAGCTTCTCAAAGTAAGGAAGCATGCCGGCCGACCGACCAGCCAGAACCCAATAAAGATAGCTGACCGCTGCGGCTGAAAGAAGAACGGTAACCACGGCTCCCATTCGCGTGGCCAGCAGCCCGGCCGCAGACCAGATCACAAGGTAGGGCAGCCAACTCCTTATCGAGCGCCATTCGCATATCCCGGCGGCCAGCACCATTGGGACAGTTCCAAAAAAGAGAAATCCCGGTGCGCGGAAGAACACGCCCCATAGAAGCGCATCAGGGATGCTCCCCGGTGAGAAGATCAAATTTGGTGCCGCATTGAAGAGTTCAAAAAGGGCGGCGAACACCACCAGACACAGAGCGGTGGCGGCTGTGACCCGCGCCAACCTCAGAAGAACTGCCATCAGAACCTGCCCTTTAAACTGCTGCGGTGACTGACGGTAGCCATTTGGCAACCAACCATTACCGACCCCACCCAGTTCGAAATATCGTAGCGTAAAAGTCCCCGGTCTCGCTGCTGAACGCAAATGCAACGTACGAACTGTGGCCCGCCTCTGGTGTATCAAGCCGATAGCACGCGTTTGTCTCCTTCACTTGCTCCGGTTTATCTGGGCAAGCCGTGGACGTATTCTCCGAGGGGGCGAATGCCCATCCGGCCATGAGGGCGGGAATATCTGACAAGTCTGCTTTTCCCGCGCATTGGGTAAAGTCTTCCTGCCAGCCCCGGCTGTGGCAATTCAGATTTGACACGGATGATGGAAGCTCGGGTATCTGCAAAAGAGCAGCGGTCCGGGAAGATGCAGTGGGCATATATTTCATTGCCACCACCGCTCCAACGATCACCGCCCCACATGCCATCCAATAACTGAAGCGCATTGCTACCCCCATATGACCACTCCCCGGGCGATTATTGACGCGACTTCCGCCAGCCGGCCCGGCGCGCTTCCGCCTCGCTACAGAACCAGCGTTCGCCGTGCTGGTGCGATATGCGCGTCTTCTGATAGAACTTCTGGCCCGGCACATGATAGATGCGCTCGCCGGTATCAATCGAGATGTTCCCTTTGATGTTGCAGTCCGAGCCGGGCAGCATCGCCACCAAAGGCGCTGCGGACAGTTCGGGCTTCGCGCCGGAAGACCAGCCGAACGAAATGGCGGACGCCCCTATCAACACAGCGGGAAAGAACAGACGGCCGATAAGCCGGCCGGGCTTGGGCTGGCGATAGCGGTTTCGTTGGGCGCTGTGGCCCTATGGTAATTCCCTGCCATGCGGCCATTCTGGCATCCACGGGCTAAGGTCCAGTTGAGTCTATCGCTCGCATTTGATGCGTTGTGGTGATTGGGACATGGGTTCAGCGGACACCAGTCCTGCGAGTCGGGATGCGCTGGAAAGCCCTGAAGCCATCAGAGTAGAAAAATCACAAAGTGGGGATGAAATCACGATCCATCATTAATGTGCAGTGATTTCAATAAGTTGGAAGGGTGATCTGGCGGGCCGAAGCCGATGAAACAGAGAACTACACCTACGCTATAGCGTAAGCGCTGTTCCGGCGGCACCTTTCGCGCGTGGTCGTGAGCGACGATGTTCGGAGCCTTTGAGGGCTTCGACACATGACGATTTCAGAGTTTACGCTTAAATCCAGCGATCCTGAGCCCGCGCGGCGGTTCGAGGTTTTCACGGGTTCCGGCCGGCGGCGCGAATGGTTGCCGGAGGAGAAGGCTCGGATCGTGGCGGAAAGCTACGATGCCGGCGAGACCGTGAGCGCAGTGGCCCGGCGATATGCATTGTCCCCGCAGCAGTTGTTCGCCTGGCGTCGGGCCGCGCGTCAGCCATTGGCGGGAGCGCCGGCACCGGAGCCATTGTTTGTTCCGGCGGTGATTGCGGCGCCGGAGCCTGAACCGTCGGGGAAGCGCGCGAGATCGACGCGGAAGCGGAAGGCCGCGCCAGACGCCGGCGTGATCGAGCTGGAGATCGACGGCGTTGCGATGCGGGTCGGCCGTGGCGCCGACGCCAGGACGGTTGCGACGGTGATCCGTGCGTTGAAGGCAACGTCGTGATCGGGCCGACTGGCGCCGTCAAGGTCATGGTGGCGACAAAGCCGGTGGACTTCCGCAAAGGCGCGGAGGGGCTGGCCGCGCTGGTGCGCGAGACGATGGGCGCCGATCCGTTCAGCGGTGCGGTCTATGTCTTCCGTGCCAAGCGCACGGACCGGATCAAGCTGATCTTCTGGGACGGCACCGGCGTCTGCCTCTATGCGAAGCGGCTGGAGGATGGCGAGTTCCGCTGGCCGAAGGTGCAGGACGGGATCATGCGGCTGACCGCCGCGCAGCTGTCGGCGCTGCTCGAAGGTCTCGACTGGCGACGGGTCCATGAAGCCCGCCCGACGCGCGTTCCGGCGCAGGCGGGTTGATCCGCGACCAAGTGAATCAGCCCGGATTCCACGGTCGCCCGGTGCCGGCGAATATGGTCTGATCCGCTCATGGCGATGACGGCGGACCAGCTTCCCGACGATCCGGATGCGCTGAAGGCGATGGTCCTGGCGCGCGACGTCGAGAATGCGCGGCTGATCCAGATCATCAGGGAACTGCAGCGTCACCGCTTCGGCCGGCGCGCCGAGACGCTGCCGGAAGACCAGTTGCTGCTGGGCCTCGAAGAGGCCGAGCAGATCGAGGCCGCCGGCGAGGAAGAGGCCGAACGTGTCGACCCGCGCGAACGCAATGAGCGCGCCACAAAGCGGCGAGCCAACCGTGGCGCGCTGCCGGCGCATCTGCCTCGTATCGAAACGATCGTCGACATCGACAATCACGTCTGTCCGTGCTGTCGCAATGGCCTGCACCGGATCGGCGAGGATGTGAGCGAGCGGCTCGACATCGTTCCGGCGCAGCTGCGCGTGATCGTGGTGCGCCGGCCCAAATACGCCTGCCGCGCCTGCGACGATGTGGTCGTTCAGGCTCCGGCTCCCGGCCGGCTGATCGAAGGCGGCCTGCCGACCGATGCGACCGTCGCCCAGGTGCTGGTCTCCAAATACGCCGATCACCTGCCGCTCTATCGCCAGGCGCAGATCTACGCCCGGCAGGGCATCAATCTCGACCGCTCGACGCTCGCCGACTGGGTCGGCCGCGCCGCCTGGCACCTGCGTCCGGTGCACGAGCGACTGCTGGCGAAGTTGAAGGCTTCGCCAAAACTGTTCGCCGACGAGACGACGGCGCCGGTGCTCGATCCCGGCCGTGGCAAGACCAGGACCGGGCAACTCTGGGCCTATGCCCGCGATGATCGGCCGTGGCAAGGAGCCGACCCGCCGGGCGTCGCCTATGTCTATGCGCCGGACCGAAAGGCCGAACGTCCGATCACTCATCTGGCGGGCTTTACTGGCATCCTGCAGGTCGACGGCTATGGTGGCTATCGCGTGCTCGCCGACAAGAGCGGTGCCACGCTCGCCTTCTGCTGGGCACATGTGCGCCGCCGCTTCTACGAACTTGCCGCAGCCGGTCCCGCGCCGATCGCCAGCGAGGCGCTCCGGCGGATCGCGGAGCTCTACAGAATCGAAGATGACATTCGTGGACGATCGGCGGAGCAGCGTCGTGCCGTGCGCCAGGAAAAGAGCCTCCCGATCGTCGCCGATCTCGTACCCTGGCTGCGCGAGAAGCTCGAGCTGATCAGCCAGAAGACAAAGCTCGCCGAGGCGATCCGCTACACGCTCTCGCGCCGGGATGGCCTCTCGCGCTTCCTCGACGACGGTCGCATCGAGATCGACAGCAACACCGTCGAACGTTCGATCCGCCCGATCGCGCTGAACCGCAAGAATGCACTCTTCGCTGGATCGGATGGCGGCGCCGAGCACTGGGCCGTCGTCGCTTCGCTGATCGAAACCTGCAAGCTCAACGGCGTCGAGCCGCTCGGCTACCTCGCCGACGTGCTCACCAGGATCGTCAACGGCCACCCCAACAGCCAGATCGACGATCTCCTCCCCTGGGCCTACATTCAGGCTCCCGAGTTCAGGGCCGTGGCCTGACAACAGCGCTTACGCTATAGCCCTACAAAATGGAGGCTAGAAATAGGTGCCCAACGGGGGTGGAGGGATGCCGGGACGCTCGCGTCCCGGCCCTAAACGTTCGCGCGCCCGCGAAAAATCCAGAGGCTAGATTGCCTTTTCCGTCGGCTCCGGATCGTCAAGCGTGATCCCATCGAAAAAGAAACGAACTACGTAGCGATCAAAGGGACCAAGTGACCTAATCGCTAACACTGCCTCTTTTCCGATATTCTTAAAGCGATCAATTGCCTTCAATAGGTCCATGCTAGGGTCTTGAAAGTCAATTAAGCCAGATAAGTGGATTTTTTTGGAAATCATGCGTGGCAAGCCATACTCTTCGAGATGGTAGACTGCACTCGGTAAAAACGCTCTGCTCATTCTACCAATAAAGGCAGAAATATCGATTGATGGATTAATAATCATCTTATGAAGTTCGTTTGTATCGCTCAGAAGGGCCGCCAACTTGAACGTCATAGTCCGTTCGAGCTTGAAAAAATCGTCAATATCGACGCCATCACCTTTAAGGGTCGATATTAGTTGAGGCAAATCACGATCCCAATTGTGCGCCATAGCCTTAGTTGCCGTCACAAGTTTGCCAAATTGCGTATCCCAATTTCCGGGTTTAAGTCGTAATACCCTGTAGAGCATATTGTCCCAGTTATCGGGGTCGCTGGAGTTCAGATAACCAAAGCCACGCCATTCGTCGGGATTATCTCTCATATCCATTGCTAGCCGAAGCAAGAAATCCGCATCGCTATCTTGCAGGATGTTGTCGCGCTTTATGCGCGCAAAATTTTCGTC
This sequence comes from Aquamicrobium sp. YD-1-mutant5, assembly GCF_059509755.1. Classification (NCBI taxonomy): domain Bacteria; kingdom Pseudomonadati; phylum Pseudomonadota; class Alphaproteobacteria; order Hyphomicrobiales; family Phyllobacteriaceae; genus Aquamicrobium; species Aquamicrobium sp. YD-1-mutant5. The sequence continues at coordinate 98,775 of NZ_JCAKKP010000012.1, read as the reverse complement.
CCCAATGATTGCCGACATTTGTGTGCGATACTCAATTATCCGCTCCACTTGCCGATCCGTGAGTTGATCTGAATCCCGAACCTCATCGAGAGTTCCAAGTATTTCCTCTGGGAACTCAATATCAAGCTGAACGTCCTCAGATTTTGGCGGGGCGTCAAGAAGGTATATGTTTCCGACGAAATACTTAAACATTCGACCGCCACGACCGATGATATTCTTATATGTAAAGTCTTTAAGATTTGTGTTTCCTAGCTTGCTTTTCCACACAATGACATTTTGAGCAGATGTATTGACGCCTTCTATTATTGATGATGTGGATACAATGCTATCAAATCCGTCTTCATACTCGAAAAGACGTATTTGTAGCTGGCTGAGGCACCGATGCATGCTGCCGTTATGAACGCCAATTGCACGATCAACTAAATCGGCCAAACTCCAGTCCGACTGATAATTTTGCCTAAGCCACTTAGAGAAATGGCTTGTATATATACGATCAACAGGTTGAATCTTTGATATAACAAGTTCAGATATTTTCTTTATTTCAGAGTATGTCCCTGCATATATCAATGACTTTTGTGTCTGCTGAGAAATTAAATCGATTAATTTTTCACCCTTCTTGGATTCGTCTTTCCCGAACTCCTTATATGGCTCCTTAATATCAAGATATACGGTATTAAAGTCTAGAAGCTCGACGAATTCCATGTCGCGAGTAAAGGCGTTGTCGCTCAATTTTTTGATGTTTGGCGCGAGGTAATACCTCTGTTTTGCCTTCTTCGAGAGCTTCAGGATCGCTTTGATGAGCGCAGGCGCACGATCACGGTCATGTTTTTGGCTTGCCTTGTAAAACTCATCGACCACTAACAAGTCTATGCTGTCAAGCGCATCAAGATAGCCGAAGGCACGCTCCTGCGGAAATATAAGGATATTTTTTATTCCAAGTTTCGTATCGGGCGCTGTGACGATTGTATATTCTTCGGAGAATTTTTTGAACAATCGGCGGCGCGTTTCGTCCATCAGGGCAATAGTCGGGACGATGATCACTACATTGCTCGGCCTTTTGGCTGCAATGAATGCATCAATGACAAAACTCTTTCCAAAGCTAGTCGGAGCGCTAATCGCTATGTTCTTGCCATCCAAAAGCTTGGCGAGAACGCTCGACTGCTCGCGATGGAGTGTTGCAACGCGTCGACCAACATCAACTTCAAATGCATGATGAACATATTTCTGATCCCATGAAGCGTTTGCCAGTTGCAGGTAGGGGAATAGCCCAGTCGCGCGGATCATATGATTGACCACTTGCGGATAAGGAGTTTTGGAATGATCGAGGTCTGCCAGTAGGCGGATCAGGAGATTTCTGGCGGCGATCTCGTTCTTGAGCGTCAGAAGCCTGTTTATCTCGTAGCAGGTATCAAAAATATCCATCAGCTCTGCCCCTTATAGAAAGCGACGGCTTGGACGAAGGCGCTGACGATTTTCTTCTTGCTAGGGACTGGAAACAGGATGATGTGAAAATTTAGATCGTCATACTTATGGACCGAGCTCGATTTTGCGATTTGCTTAAGAAAATAAGCGTCCGCACGGCTTTTATGAAACTTGATAATTTCCGCCTTATAGGCGTCGCTGAGGTCTTTTGCGCCTGAGGTAATCGAGCATTCGTGCAAAAGCAGGATTGGAATATGAATTTTTGCCTTCAAGTTGTCGATGGACTCTCTGTTGTCCAAAGCGGCTTTTATTTTGGCTCGTAGATCTGGCGCGATTGGTAGGCCGTCAAGATCAGATACGCTGGTTATAATGGCATTTTCTTTTTTTAACTTGTCAGTCGAAAGTGAATTCATGACCGAGGTTACGACGGAATCCAAGCGAGCATCGGCAATGGAATTGTAGAATTTTGCCTCTCCAAACCAAAGCGTAAAATCGTCTCCATCAACGACGATATGAACACTGTCCGCCCCCTTGGCGTTATCCTGAACATTTTGCTTATAAAAAATTTTCGGCACTACGGGCAGTGCGCCAAAGCGATGACGCATCAGGCCATACAGAAATACTTCAGCAATCTCACTGCCCTGTCCGATTTCATCATTGTCTGTAAGCCTCAGATTCTGAGCTGCCGCGATCAGACTGCTGTGGCTTTGATCGACAAGAGAGGACCGTTCTTTCTCAGATAGGGCAGTTTGAGCGATGTTATCCCACAAGTAATTTTGAAATTTTGGATAACGCCATTCCGCATCCTCAAAGTCATTTATTAAACTTATTATACGACTATTGACGACTTCTGTGAGCTGAGCTGTCGATGTTACTGAAGAAAGAGAGTCATCTATCAAAACTTCAAATGCCAGCCCAGACATAAAAATAGACTCTCCCATCGAGACTGTCCCCGTCAGATGACGCTACAATTTGGGAGGACACATGACTAGGTATTTTGTCGATGACCTCAGCGCAGATCATTGCCCTGTCACTGACGCTCTCTGATTGGTTCGTTAACACAGGCCTTAGGGCTCCGCCCTCAGCGCACTTCGAAAGGCTTCCGCCCAGCTTCCTCCGCGCTTGACGCGCTCCGTGCAGCCGGTTCCCCGCGCAGCCTCCCTCCGTTTGCACACCCGGTCTCGGCGACGGCCAGAAGGTCAGGCGCGGCGTTCCGCTTCGCTGACCTTCAGACCCGAGGATCAGAGACATGACCAACGTATCCGACAGCAGCCTCCGCATCTATGTTGCTTGCCTTGCAGCTTACAATAGCGGCTTTCTGCATGGGGCTTGGATCAACGCGGATCAGGACGTCGACCAGATCAGGGGCGAGATTGCCACGATGCTTGCCCGTTCCCCTGTCGAGGACGCGGAGGAATACGCCATTCACGACTATGAGGGCTTCGAGGGCGTCAGCATCTCCGAATATGCCGGCATCGACAGCGTAGCGCGGATGGCGGCTTTCATCGCAGAGCACGGCGCGCTCGGCGCGGGCCTGCTGGAACAGTTCAGCGGCGACATGGACCAAGCCGAATCGACCTTGGAGGACTGCTATCATGGTCAGTTCGCCAGCCTTGCCGACTATATGGAAGAGTTGACCACTGAAAGCGTCACGATCCCCGAGGCGCTGCGCTACTATGTCGATTGGGACGCGATGGCGCGCGACGCAGAGATGGGCGGCGACCTGTTCACCATCGAGACCGCGCGCGGCGAGGTGCATGTGTTTTCCAACAGGTGAAAACATGGTCGCCTGTCCGCGCATTCGGGCAGGCGACTGGAAGACTCAAATCAACAATGTTAAGAAGAAAATAACTAAAAATGATCGGGTTAGCCGCTCAACGTATCTGCCATGAGCGGGTTCTATATCTCCATAAATCCGTGAACCTCTTTCGTCCGGGCGTGGTTTCGCGCGCCCCGACATCGAGAGGTAACGCCATGCTTAGCATCGACTGGCGTTTCCCGGCGGCATACAGACACGCGAAGCACATTCCGGCCGCCGGTTTCGCTTGGGAATATCTACGGCGCAACGACGAATATCGTCAGGACTTCCAGATCGTCGCATCGACCGGACAGGCGACCGGACGCGACCTTGAAGCGTTCGCCCATCGCTGGGGGTTGCGATTTCCCGTGCGACCCCGACGCGCCGCACGACCAGCAATCCCCTATCTGGACGCCGAGCCTTCAACCGCAAGCTGTGATGTTGTCGCCGGTCGATCCCGAAGACGGCGACACCGAACCGATATTGACGCTGGCGCATCTCGCCGGCCTCGACTTGCGCCGCGCCGCCGATGGCTGGCACGGCATCTGGCAGGTGGATGGCGTCGCGCATCAATTCTGGCTGTCCGAGGCGGTGCCCGACGCCGCCGCCTTCTATGCCGTCACCCTGCCGATGGATTCCTTTCTGGAGTTGCGCGCCCATGCCGCCCGCCGTCTTTGGCGGTCCCTCAACGGCCGCGCGCCCGGCCCCGATTTTCGTGCGGTTCCCGCGCAGCTCCGGCAATGGCATATCCTGTCCCTGCGCGCGCTCGACGCCCGGCTGCGCGGAGAGAGCTACCGCACCGTCGCCGAAGTTCTGCTCGGCTTTCGCGGCACCAAGGAAGACTTTGAGACCGATCCGCGCAAGAACAAGGCTCGTAGGTTGATCGCGCACGGGATCAAGATGATGCGGGGCGGCTATCGCCTGCTGCTCCACTATCCGATCAAGCCCGGTTGATCGAGAGGCGCGGCTTTCACGCTTTGTTGCCTGCCGCCTGCTCCAGAATTTTCCGATAGCCCTTATGCGATAGCCATTGCGCGCGTTCGAGATGGCTTTGCCAGCAACGGCGGGACCGAAGTTCCTCGGCCACCGGATCGCGGTGCAGCACGATTCGCGCGACTTCCCTCCAGTCCGCGCCCTCGGCCTTGGCATCGAGAAGACGCAGATAGGTGACGTAGTGCAGTTCGTCATAGACGGTGATGGTGTCGCCGGTTGGCGCTTCGTCGTCCACATCGGGATCGAGTTCGACGGGAGTTCGCATGGTCATTCCCCGTATCCGAGAGGGTTTTGTCTGCGGTGCGCCCCCGCAAACGGTTCTCTCTGACTCTTGGTGATCGGGGAGTTCGAAACCGTGACTAGACGGCCCCATGGCCTTTAGCTCGGAAAGCCTGTTGTATACGCCACAGGCACCCCGACCATAGGTCAAGGAGTGCGCTGCCGTTTCGGCCGGCAACAACCACTAGTCAGGGGTTTCGACGCCCCAGAGCAGCGCGTCTGCTCTGCCTATACCTTTAGCCAACCCGCCCGCGAATGTCTCTGGCTTTTCGGTGCGGCAGGCGTTGAGCCGCTGAAATCCCTCATCTTGTTTGCCCGCACAGCGTCCGAGGGGGGGGTGCCGCCAGCGCATAGACGCAAATGCGGCACGCTACGCGCCGCCGATCCCTCGCCATGGTTCGCCACAGTCCGCTGCCGCCCTCGGTAGCCCAATTCCGACTGGAGGTGATCCATGCCGAACCCGCTTGCGGGCCTGCCGCCGCGCCTGTTGCGCACCAAAGAAGCCGCGCGCTTCCTCGGCATATCCATCCGCACCCTTGAGAAGCACCGGACCTACGGGACCGGCCCGACCTATCGCAAGGTCGGCGGTCGCGTCCTCTACACCGTCCGCGATCTGGAGGACTGGAGCGCGGCGGGCGAGCGCAAATCCACCCGCGACAAGACCGCAGGTACGGTCTTTCCCGCGCGTCCACTCACGCCCGAAGAACGGGACGAGTGCTAGATGCTGCGCGAGGACGATCATGACCCCGCGCAGCCGACCGGGGACAGCGAGCGCAGCCGCCTAGACCCGTTCGTGGTCGCGACCGGCGATGCGCCGCCGCGCGACCAGCGCGACTTGATGGAACGGCCGTTTTTCTCGCTGGCGAAGACCCCGCGCACCAAGCCGATTCTCTATAAGGCCGCCGACATAGAGGTGCAGGTGTTCGGGATGCCCGAGCATGGCATGGCGACCATTTGGGACGCCGATGTGCTGATATGGGCGGCCTCGCAGATTGTCGCGGCCGAGAATGACGGCCTTGCCACTTCGCGCTTCGTCCGGTTCACGCCCTACCATCTGTTGCGCGCCATCGGACGCCCGACCGGCAATCACCAATACCGGCTTTTGAAAGCCGCGCTGGCGCGGCTGCAATCGACCGTCATCGCCACCACCATTCGCAACGGCCCGCATTGGCGTCGCCGGCAATTCTCATGGATCAACGAGTGGGAGGAAATGACGACGCGCGGCGGCCGCGTCGAGGGCATGGAGTTCGTCCTGCCCGAATGGTTCTACAATAGCGTCATCGACCGCTCGCTGGTCCTGACCATCGACCCGGCCTATTTCCGGCTGACAGGCGGCATCGAGCGTTGGCTTTACCGCATCGCCAGAAAGCACGCCGGGCACCAGCGCCATGGCTGGATTTTCGAGGTCGCCCACCTTCATCAGAAATCCGGCAGCCTCGCCCGGCCGTCTGACTTTGCGCTTGACCTGCGCAGGATCGCGGCCCGCCAGCCGCTCCCCGGCTACCGCCTCCAGATCGAGCGGGAAGACGGCCGTGAGTTGCTGCGCATCCGCCCCGAAAACTCATCAACAGGCACTGTTGATAACCCTGTTAATGCCATCGGCAGATCAGGCGCACGGGGTATCGGCACATCAGGCGCACGACTATCGGCAGATCAGGCGCACGAACCGCAGCTAACGCTTTGGCCTGAAACGCGGAATCCGACCGCTAACTTATCTAACAGAGAATCTTCTTTAACTGTTTCTGTGGGTGTGAAGCACGCGCCCAGTGCCACCCGCGATCATCTTGCCAATGATCGTGCGCGTTCGCAACAAGCAGCGAAAGAGCCATCCCGATCTGTCCGTCTTCCGTGGATCCCAGGCATCAAGCCGGAGGACACGCCATGAGCGGATCATCAATATCACCCCGAGCGGCTCACGCTTCTTTCCGTGGTCGATATCAGGATCGCCACAAGCAGGGATCGGAAGGTCGGGCGGCCAAGCTAACTCGCGTCCTCGCTCTCGCAGAATGCGATGCGGACAAGATTCTTTGCGTACTCACCCGAACCCTCGTCCCCTCGGGGGACATCTCTCCGCCGCAGCGGAACTCTCAGCCTATGTCAGCCGGCATCCATGCGGATGACAGGCAGACGGCCTTAGACAGCGGGAATGGGCTTCGGAGCGATTGCCTGACCGTCACCCGTCTTCCAGAGGAAGGTGGTTCCCTCGACCCAGATGCGGTGCATGAGCACGGCCATCCGGCGCGCGAGCGCGGTTACAGCCCGTTTATGCCCCCGGTTCTTCACCAGCCGCATCCCCCACGCCTTGAGCGACGACCAGCGCTTCACGCGGATGAGCAGGATGTGCGCGGCCTCGTAAAGCGCCGCTCGTGCCATCGCATCGCCGCTCTTGGACACGCGCCCGGTCCAGTCGACCTCGCCAGACTGGTAGGCGCGCGGCGTCAGTCCCAGATGTGCGCCTACCGATTTGGAGCGCCGGAACCGCGACGGCACGTCGATGGTCGCGCGATAGGTCAGCGCCACGATGGGGCCGACACCGGGAACGGTCATCAGCCGGCGGCACACGTCATCGTCACGGGCGAAGTCCATCGCCACCTTTTGCAGGTTGGTATATTCGACAGCCAGAGCGCGTCTGGCGGTCAGCATCGGGTTGAGCGCCCGCATCAGCATCGCGCGGTCGCCGGCCAGTTCCAGAACGCGCGCCTCGAAGTTGCGCTTGGATACCACGCCCATCTTCAGACCGAAGCTGCGCAGCATGCCTCTGATCGCCAGCTCGATATCCATCAGCTTGCGCACCAGCGTCTGCCTGGCCACCAGCAGGAAGCGCAGTTCCTGCGCGGTCTGCGTCTTCACATGTACGGCACGGAACCAGCCGGTGCGCATGATGTTGGCGATCCCGCGTGCATCGTTGCGGTCGGTCTTGTTCGGCATGGCCGACAGCGCCGCCTTGGCGTGCCGCGTCTCGATGCACACGACGGGCAGACCGGCTTCGGCCATGCCGCCGTAAAGCCATTGCGACGGAGCGCCGGCTTCAAGGCCGATCCGCTTCATCACCATGCCGCACTGCGCGAAGAACGCCACGAGGTCGTCCGGCTCGGAAGCAACCTTCGCCTCCTTCAGCACGGTCCCGTCAGCATCCACGATGCAGATGCTCGTCATCTCAAGGGAAACATCCAGTCCTGCGAAGTAGTCCATCTTCTCTCTCCATTCCGGTTGGTGGTGGACCGACATGAGCCGGTCAGATCACCGTTCACGGTATGGCAACAGGCGCTTTCCTCACACGCGACGAGAACAGAAACAGTTACCCCAGCTAACTCTTTTTCTTTGACGCGCGCGCAGGCGAAGCGTGGTGCCGGTTCTGCCGGGAACGGCGAGCCATGACGCCCGCCGTTGACGCAGCGCACGCGCGCAATCCCCACCAGCACATCGCCGGAGACGCACAATGACCCGTCGCGCCCACCGGAGCGCGCACGGCCGTCCGCTGCCGGACGGGCCTGCGCCCTTCACCACATTGGTCGAGCTGACCTTCGAGAAACGCAAGGTCGAGCACTGGATACGCTTCGGCCGCAAGAGCTACGAACAGATCATCGACCGCCGCCGCAGCGTCGTCGGCTTCGCGCCCGGCAGCGTCTTCGCCTTCGTCCGATGGGCGAGCGGCGACCATGGCACTGTCGTTTCCCGCATCGACATTGTGCGGGCCATCGGCCGAGGCGAGCCGTTCCAGACATTGCCCTTCGTCCGACCCGGCGGCGAAATCCTGTTGCGCCTCGATAGCTGGCCGAAGGTGCAGCGGGCGCTTGCCGCTATCGACGCCGTGGAATCGCTCGGCCTCGATCCGGCCGACGCCGCACCGGAGCACTGGCGGCATGTCCACAATCGTTTGACGGCCAATCTGGAGCCGCACGCCTACACGCCCGAGCGACATGCCGCATGGCTTCACCGCCGAAGGATCGAGCCATGACGCGCCGCCGCACCCTCACGGTGACGGTGCTCGCCGTCATCGGCATCGCCGCCACCAGCGCCGTCGATTGGCCTTTGAGGCTCATCTGGAACGCCACGGCCAGCGCGCCAGTCGGGTTCTACACCGTTGAGCCGGCCGACCGGATCGACGTGCCCGAGCTGGTCGCCATCATGCCGCCCGAACCGCTCGCCGCCTTCATGGTCGAGCGCGGTTATATCGCGCGAGGCGTCCCGTTGTTGAAGCGCGTCTTGGGCCTGCCCGGACAGCGGGTTTGCCGCGCCGGCCGCACGATCACGGTGAACGGGATCGAGATGGGCGAGGTGCTGGAGCGCGACAGCCTCGGCCGCGATCTGCCCATCTGGCAGGGCTGCCGTGTCATCGGCGACGGCCAGCTTTTCCTCATGAATTGGGAAGTCCGCGACAGCCTCGACGGCCGTTACTTCGGACTCACCCCCGCAGCTTCCGTCATCGGCCGGGCGGTCCCGCTCTGGACCGATGAGGAAGGCGTCGGCCGCTACGAGTGGCGCGCGCCGACGCACTGAAACCATTCCCCGAAACCAACCGCAGGAGATTCCCATGGCAGAGATAGGCACCTTCGCCCGCACCGAAACCGGCTATGCGGGGGAGCTTCATTCGTTCGGCCTCCACGAAAAGCTGTTCATCGTCCCGGCCAAGCCGAGCGACGTGAAGAACGCGCCCGACTACCGGGTGCATCTCGATAGCGAGGACGGCCCGGACGCCGGCCCGGCATGGAAGGACGCCAGCGAAAATGCCGGCGACTTCGTGTCGATGAGACTGGAGGGACCGATCTTCCCGTTCCCGATCCGCGCCAAACTGTTCCAGTCCAACGACGATCCTTCTGTCTGGACGCTGCGTTGGAAGCACCCCCGGAAAGTCGAGGACGAGGAATGACGGCCGCGCGCGTCCGGCCCGCCATTCGGTCCAAGATCGTCATCCCTTTGTTCGCGGAAAAGCCGTCTCATCCCTTCGTCCCGCTCGTCCACCGGACGGCCGGCGCGCGCAGCGAGGGTCAGGGGCGGCCATCGGCCGGCGCTTGCGCCTTGCCCTTGACCGCAGCGAGCACGCTGGCAGGCTGGTGTCGAAGCGGAGACAGGACTGCATGGCATTATGCCGTCCTGATACTGGCCGGCGCGCTTTCCGTCTGCGTCGGATCGGGCGTCGCGGTCGCGCAATCCGCGCCCGTGGAGCGTCCGGCCGCCGCCCATCCCTATGCAGCCCATATCGCCGAGGCGTCGCAGCGTTTTGGCATACCGGAGCATTGGATCGTCGCGGTGCTACGTGCCGAGAGCGCGGGCGATGTGCGCGCGGTTTCGTCGGCCGGCGCGATGGGATTGATGCAGGTCATGCTCGACACATGGGCGGGCCTGCGCGTCCGCTACGGCCTCGGCCGCGATCCCTACGACCCACGCGATAACATACTCGCAGGCACGGCCTACCTGCGCGAAATGTTCGACCGCTACGGCAATGTCGCGGCGATGCTCGCGGCCTACAATGCCGGCCCCGGCCGCTATGACGAATACCTTGCGACCGGCCGCACCCTGCCGGCCGAAACGCGGGCCTATGTTGCCGCGCTCGCGCCGATCCTCGGCGGCGCGGCTGCAGCCGAACCGCCGTCATCGGCACCGCCACCGCCGCCAGATTGGCGCGAGGCACCGCTGTTCGTCATGCGTCCGGGCGACGCGCGGGCTGTCGCCGCGCCGCCGTCCGACGCACGATCCGGCGACGGCCGCGCGACCGTTCCGGCGCGCGATCCCGTCGATGCGGAATCACGAGGCGACAGCATTTTCGTTGCCGACGCGAGCAGTTCGGGAACGCCATGAGGACGGCGTTCCCGCGCTCGGCGGCGCTCATTCCGGTGTCCAGTCAGGCAGGTCTTTGCCCGGCTGGATTCCCGGCAGGAGGGGCAGAAAAGGCAGAAAGGGCGGAGGGCAAGATTAAAGAAGACGGCACCATATCGGGCCGCTTCTGGAAATTATTGTTGTCTGCACACTGGTTAGGTGGCCGGTTCCGGCACCATGGTTTTGAGGGGCCGCGTGCCGCGATTTCGCGCAAAGCCTTGGCTTTGCAGGGTTTCGAGCGGCACCATAGGCCCATATCGGCCGTTTTTCGGCGATTTCGTCAGGAGCCGCGCCCATGAGCGCCGACGACGAAAACCGCTTCCGCCCGAAGCCCGGCCGCATCCGATCCGACACGCCGAAGGCCGGCAAGACCAAGAGCTTTTTCACGCAGGTCAAGAAGATCACCCGGCAGCAGCAGGCGGCAGCCTCCCGCGATCCTTCCATGCCGTCATCCGCTCGCCCGTCATCGCCGGGGCGGTCCCGCGCCGTGGTCGCCAGCGGCAAGGGCGTGAAGCGCGGCCGGGGCGCGAGCTTCGTGCGCGCCCGGAACATCTCCGGCCAATGGCATCATCGCCAGCCCGGCAGCCGCCGCGTGATCGTCAAGCAGCGCAGCGTCCGGGCCGCGTGGAAGGGCGGACGCGCCCGCGCGCATCTGCGCTATGTCCAGCGCGACGGCACGTCACGCGACGGCGAGCGCGGCCGGCTCTATTCGGCAACCGAGGACCGCACCGACGGCGACGCCTTCCTTGATCGCGGCAAGGACGACCGCCATCAATTCAGGTTCATCGTCTCGCCCGAGGACGGCGCGGAGCTGTCGGACCTCACGGCCTACACCCGCGATTTCATGCAACAGGTGGAAGCCGACCTCGGCACGAAACTCGATTGGGTTGCCGTCAATCACTACAACACCGGCCACCCCCATGTGCATATCGTCGTCAACGGCCGCGACGATGCCGGCGGGGATCTAGTCATCAACGGCGACTATCTTTCGGCCGGCCTGCGCGAGCGCGCCGGCGAGCTTGCCAGTCTGGAACTCGGCCCCGTCACCGAGATCGAGCAGACCCGTAAGCTGTCGGCCGAAATCGACCAAGACCGTTTCACCCGGATCGACCGCGCGATGGTCGAGGAAGCCGATGCCCGTTTCCTCGACCTGCGCCATGAACCGGCAGAGCCGAAACGGCAGTTCGAGCGGACGCTGCGCCTGCGCCGTCTCGGCAAGCTGGAGAAGATGGGGCTGGCGACCGAACACGCGCCTGCCGTCTGGGAATTGAGCAAGGACATGGAGCCGGCCCTGCGCGAGTTGGGCGAGCGCGGCGACATTATCCGCACCATGCAAAAGGCGCTCGGCCCGCAGGGAGGCGAACGCGATCCCATGAGTTTCCAAATCCATGACGGAGTGCCCGAAACGCCGATCTTTGGTCGCGTCGTGGATAAACATCTGTCCGACGAGCTAGGCGAGAACCTGACCATTGTGGTGGACGGCATCGACGGCTGGACGCACCACATCGCCGGCATCGCGCCCGAGCGGCTGGAGGATGCCCGCATCGGCAGCATCATCGAGATCGGCCCGGCCGAGGTGGCAACCCGGCCGTCCGACCGCACCATCACGGCCATCGCCGAGGGCGGTATCTATCGGCCGAGCCGCCATCTGGAGCAGGCGAAATTCGAGGGCCGCGTTCCGGGCGGCGACTATGAGGGCTATGTCGATGCCCATGTCCGCCGACTGGAGGCGCTGCGCCGCGCCGGGGTCGTCGAACGCATCGACGCAGACCAATGGAGCATCCCCGATGATCTGGTCGGCCGCGCCGCTGTCTATGACGCCGGCCGCGACCGGCAGGCCAGCGTGCGCGTCCTGTCCCCGGTCGGTCTGGAAAAACAGATCGGATCGGACGGCGCGACATGGCTGGACCGGCGATTGGTCCATGGCGAAACGGCCGACCTTGCGTCGGTCGGTTTCGGCCAGCAGGTGCGCGAGGCGATGGACCAGCGCCGCGAGCATCATATCGACCAAGGCGACGCCACCCGAGCGCGGAACGGCCGCATCTTCTATCGGCGCAGCCTTCTCGCCACCTTGCGCGAGCGGGAGGTTGCCCGCGTCGGTGCAGAGATGGCCGAGAGCAAGGGGCTGCCGTTCCGCGCCGCCACGGACGGCGAGAACGTCAGCGGCAAGTTCACCGGCACCGTGCAGCTATCGAGCGGCAAGTTCGCCGTGGTCGAGAAATCGCATGAGTTCACCCTTGTCCCGTGGCGGCCGGTCATCGACCGGCAACTCGGCCGCGAAGTCATGGGCGTCGTGCAGGGCGGATCAGTGTCGTGGCAGTTGGGAAGGCAGAGAGGGTTGGGGCTATAGATGCAGCTATGTCCCGTTGCTAACGAAGCGGACCCGTTACGGACTAAGCGGTCAGGCAGACGCAAACCGCATCATCGCCGGCATACGTTCGGCGATGAACTCAACTACCGCCCGAACGGATGGCAGTTGCCCGCGCCGATGCGGGACGAGGATGGTTGTCATCGAACCGCCGGCCGTCCAATCAGGCATGAGACGAACAAGCTGGCCTGTCTCGATATGCGGCCAACTAAGGCCATGCGGAAGATTGGCGATGGCGACACCGGCGAGCGTTGCTTTCAGTGTCGTATGGGGATCATCCGAGAAGAGTCTCGGAACAGGTATAGCATCGAATAGCGCACCCTCTGCATTTTCCAGTTGCCATTGAAGATTGTTGCGAGAGCTTTCGACAAAAATCCCGAAATGGCCTGTTAGCTGCTTTGGCTCTGTCGGCGCACCATGCTCGGCGAGATAGGAAGGTGAAGCGACGAGATAGTTGGGCGCAAAGCCAAGGCGGCGTTGCACATACTCGGAATCGGCCAAAGGCTCACGATGCGCGCGGATCGCCACATCTATGTTTTCATGCACCAGATCGACATAGCGATTGGTCGTGGTAAGGCCGATCTGAATTTTCGGATGAACGCTCGATAACTCCGTCACCAGATCGGCAAGAGCCATCTGCACCGTGGACGCCGAAGCAGTGATCCGAACAAGGCCGCGAGGTTCACCCAACCGGCGCTTGACCGCTTCCTCGGCCGCATCCGCTTCGATCAGCGCCGCCTTGGCGTGCTGATAGAAATCCTCGCCCGTATCGGTAACTGCGAACTGGCGGGTCGTGCGGTGGATGAGCCGAACGCCAAGGTCTTCTTCGAGCGCCGCAACCCGCTTGCTGATACTCGATTTTGGGATGCCGAGCATGCGTGACGCAGACGCGAAACCTCCGTGATCCACCACTTGGACGAAGAAATAGAGGTCGTTGAGCTTCATTTTCGTTGTCCACATATGGGGACAGTTAGTCCACGTTTTGCCACCTACAAGGCCACTGTTTCCTATTTTATACTAATTTCCATGAATGACCAGTCGCATGTTGGATAAGGTTGCATGGCGTCAGAAGACTATTCTGCCGATAGAAGCGGCAAAACATCCGCTCCACAGGGCACGGGAACGCTCGTGGCCCTGCTGGGCGCAAGCTGCCTCACAGCCATGGCGGCGACCGCCATCACTCCATCCCTACCGGGGATAGCCGAGGCGTTCGCGGATACGCCCAATGCGCAGTTCCTAGCGCAGATAGCGTTGACGCTGCCGGCCTTGGTGATCGCTGTCACCGCCGCTCCGGTCGGTGCGCTTGTTGACCGGATAGGCGCGCGTGCGGTTCTTGTGTTTTGCGCCGTGCTTTTCGCCCTTGCCGGTTCGGCCGGGCTTTACGCTTGGAATCTTCCGCTGCTTCTCGCCAGCCGTGCCGTGCTTGGATTGGCGATTGCAGGCATCAGCACGGGCGCGCTGGCGCTGGTAGGTGGCCTCTATCAAGGCGATAAACGTCATCATGTCGTCGGATTGCAGGGAGCGGCTTCCTCGTTCGGCGGGATGATCTTCCTGATGCTCGGAGGATTGGTTGCGGCAACGAGCTGGCGACTGCCATTCGCCACCTATCTGCTCGCCTTGTTGCTATTGCCTCTCTTTCTGCTGTTCCTCCCCCGTGCAGTCCACAAGCAACCTGTCGCTGACAAGAAAGCGGAAACGGAGGGTGTCGAGTGGGCGCAGGTGACGCTGGCATATGCCGCCGCCTTTGTTGGGATGATCCTGTTCTATGTCATTCCGGTGCAACTGCCTTTTCATCTGGCGCATCACGGATTCGACGATCCGGCGCTGACTGGCTACGCGCTATCGCTCTGCACGCTTTGCGGCGGTATTTCCGCAACTCTCTACAGCCGGATTCGTCAACGCATGACGCCGCTGTCGATCATCGCCATCGCGTTCATCCTGATCGGGATAGGTCAGTTCCTTGCCGTGGGCGGCAATTACGAGGCCATTCTGGCCGGGATGGCGGTTGCCGGCGCGTCCACGGGTTTGCTGTTGCCAACCGTGAACGGGTTGGTCCTCGCAAGCACCCCTGTCAGCAAACACGGGCGATTCTCCGGTGGCGTGGCGAGCGCCCTGTTCATCGGCCAGTTTGTGGCTCCAGTCAGCGCGAGCATCGCCGCCAGCATAGCCGGCACTGTCTTCTTGGGCACGTCCATCGCAGCAATTGCTGTCGCGCTTGCCCTGCTCCTTGGCCAGTTGCGGGCGAAGCGCGGCCAAAACTCTGCCTAACAGAAGGAACCTTTCATGTCGCAAACTCGCATCGGCATCGTGATTAGCACTACCCGTGAAAACCGCTTTGCCGACAAGCCCACCCAATGGCTGCTGAAACAGATCGAAAGCCACCCCGAGTTAAGTGCGGAACTGCTCGACCTGCGCGCGTTCCCTATGCCTTTCTTCGACGAGCAAACCGCGCCTGCATATGCACCGCCACGATGCGAGGCGGCACGGCGTTGGGCTGCGCGCATTGCCGAGATGGACGGGTTGATCTTCGTCACCGCCGAATACAACCGCAGTATTCCGGCCGTGCTGAAAAACGCTCTGGATTACGCCTATCAGGAATTTAATCGGAAACCCGCCGCGTTCCTCGGCTATGGCGGCGTTGGTGCCGCCCGTGCAATCGAACAACTCCGCCTCATTTGCATCGAACTCCAGCTCGCCCCGCTACGCAACGCGGTTCACATCGCCATGGAACAATATCTCGCGGTCTTGAGCGGCGAGCGGCAGATCGAGGACTTCGATTTCCTGAATACCAGCGCCGAGTCGATGCTTCGAGATTTAAGCTGGTGGGCACGCGCTCTGCGCGATGCGCGCAATGACGACGCAACGCCCGTTCCAGACGCCGGATAGCAAAATGCGGCGGCGGCGATCAGCACCAATGATTGATCGTCCATGGGGGGTGCCGACCTCACTCGGTTCGCGCATCCCCCTCGCGTCGCTGATCCAAACGCTCGCCGTCGCTGAATATCTCAACTTCCGCCACGCCGCCAATGCGCTCGGCGTGGCGCAATCCAGCGTCAGCGCGCGCGTGAAGGCGCTGGAGCAAGACCTTGGCGTCCTCCTATGCGAGCGCCACGCGCGCGGCGTCCGGCTGACGGAAGCCGGCCGGCATTTCGTCGAGCGCGTCGCTGCCGGCGTCGATCAGCTCGACCATGCGGTGAAGACCGCAGGCATGGCAGCGGCGGGGGAATGTGGTCGCCTGCGTATAGGCATCCATGCCCTAATCCCCGGTAGCTTCCTCGCCGAACTGATCGCGCAGTATCGAGAAGACCATCCCGGCATCGAGGTCGAAATCACGGAAGGCACAGCCCGCGAAGCGGTGATGCAGCTCCGCGCCGACCGGCTGGACGTGGTATTCGTCGCCGGCACGCCCGAACTGTCCGACTGCCATTCCCGGCGCATATGGACCGAACCGCTCTTGGCGGTTTTACCGGACCGACATTTGCTCGCCGAGCGGTCGGCCGTCACATGGGCCGATCTGGCAGGCGAGACTTTCCTTGTCCGGCATGGCGGCACCGGCCCACAGGTTCATAGCCATATCGTGCTGCGCCATGCCGGGCGCTGGCCTGCGCCGTCGATCCTGCGCTTCGACGTGGAGCGCGCCACGCTGCTGTCCATGGTCGGACAAGGCTTCGGCGTCACCATCGTCGGAGCGGCCACGGCGCTGCTACCAACGTCCGGCGTCGCCCTTCTGCCGTTCGCGGACGAGCCAGAGCCGATCACGTTTTCGGCTGTCTGGTCGCCATCCAACCGCAGCGCCGCGCTGCGCAACCTGCTCACCCTCGCCAGCGACATCGGCCGGATCGTCCGCACCGACTGACTTTCAGCCGCGATTCGTTTCCGCCAGCCAGCTTAGTCACCAGCATCGGCCACGGCCCCGAGGCAACCCGTCCTATTTGCCGCCGATAGTATCCGGCAGCCCTCCCGCATCCCCTTTCCTGTTGCCTGTCCCGATTTTGCCTATTCTCTGATCGGCTCCGTCTCTTTTGTCGACTGGAGCCTGTATTGCGCGGAGGCCGAATCCTTTGGGGGCAAATCGCTGTCGTCTTCATCATCGTTCTGGTGATGACGTGGGCGGCGACGCAATGGGTTGCCTTCCGCCTCGGCTTCCAGCCTCAGCTTGGCAGTCCATGGTTCGAGCTGGCGGACCTGCCGGTCTATTACCCGCCCGCGTTTTTCTGGTGGTGGTTTTCGTTCGACGCCTATGCGCCCGCGATCTTCGTCGAGGGCGGCATCATCGCGGTATCGGGCGGCTTCCTCGCCATCGCCGCCGCAATCTTCATGTCGATCATCCGGGCGCGGGAAGCACGCAACGTCGCCACATATGGATCGGCGCGATGGGCCGAGGATCGGGAAATCCGCGCGGCGGGGTTGCTCGGCCCCGATGGCGTGGTGCTTGGCCGTCATACCCAAGACTATCTGCGCCATGACGGTCCCGAGCATGTCCTATGCTTCGCGCCGACCCGGAGCGGCAAAGGCGTCGGATTGGTGGTACCGACGCTGCTGACATGGCCGGCATCCGCCATCGTCCACGACATAAAAGGCGAGAACTGGACGCTGACAGCGGGCTTTCGCGCGAAGCATGGCCGCGTCCTGCTATTCGATCCGACCAATGCCGGATCGTCCGCCTACAACCCGCTGCTGGAGGTCAGGCAAGGCGAATGGGAGGTCAGGGACGTTCAGAATATCGCGGATATTCTTGTCGATCCCGAAGGCAGCCTCGACAAGCGCAACCATTGGGAAAAGACCAGCCATAGCCTGCTGGTCGGCGCGATCCTGCATGTTCTCTATGCGGAGAAGGACAAGACTCTGGCGGGCGTCGCCAACTTCCTGTCCGATCCGCGCCGCCCGGTCGAGGCGACCTTGCGCGCCATGATGGACACGCCGCATCTAGGCGAGGCTGGCGTTCATCCCGTCATCGCGTCGTCGGCCCGCGAGCTGCTGAACAAAAGCGAGAACGAGCGCAGCGGCGTGCTGTCCACAGCCATGTCGTTCTTGGGCCTCTACCGCGATCCCGTGGTGGCGCGGGTGACGGCACGATGCGACTGGCGCATTGCCGATCTGGTCGGTAGCCGCCAGCCCGTCACGCTCTATCTGGTCGTGCCGCCGTCCGACATAAACCGCACCAAGCCCCTCATTCGCCTGATCCTCAACCAGATCGGGAGGCGGTTGACCGAGGAACTGACCACCTCCGGCAAGCGCCATCGGCTGCTATTGATGCTGGACGAGTTTCCGGCGCTCGGCCGGCTCGACTTCTTTGAATCGGCGCTCGCCTTCATGGCGGGCTACGGCATCAAAGGCTTCCTGATCGCGCAGAGCCTCAACCAGATCGAGCGCGCCTATGGGCCGAACAATGCGATCCTCGACAACTGCCACGTCCGCGTCAACTTCGCCACCAACGACGAAAGGACCGCCAAGAGAGTGAGCGACGCGCTCGGCACCGCGACCGAGCTGCGCGATTCCACCAACTATGCCGGGCACAGACTGGCCCCGTGGCTCGGGCATTTAATGGTGTCGCGGCAGGAGACGGCCCGGCCGCTGCTCACGCCGGGCGAGATCATGCAGCTTCCGCCCACCGACGAAATCGTGATGGTCGCGGGCACGCCGCCGATCCGCGCGACCAAGGCCCGCTATTTCGAGGATGTGCGATTTCAGGAACGCATCCTGACCCCGCCCGATCTGGTCGCCGCTCCGCTGGCGCCCAGCCCATCCGCAGATGATTGGTCCGGCCGCGTGGTCGCGGCGGAAAGCCGTTCCGCGACCGATGCCGCAGACGGGACCGAGGGCGATCCGGCCAATGCTGGCATCCGCCGCGAGCCGGAATTGCCCGAGCATGAGGAAATCGTCGCCCCGCCGCCAGCGCCCGAACAGGAGTTCGAGTTTCTGGACGACGAGCCGGACGTTGACGCGGCCAAGGCCCGTGCCATGCGCCAGCGCATGAGGATGGTGGCGCGGCAGGTGGCGATGAACCCCGATGATGGAATCGACCTTTGAGGACACGCCCATGACCACACGCACCCGCCTGAATATCTATTTCGACCCCGCGCTCATTCCGCAGATCGAGGCGATAGCGCTGCGCCGTTCGGTGGCGCTGCGCCGCAATGTCTCGAAATCCGCCATCGTGGAGGCGGCCGTCATGTCCTACCTGTCCGGCGATGCCGACGACCAGCTCGAAGCCGCCATGTCGCGCCGCCTGGACAAGCTCGGCCGCCAGATCGACACGCTCGACCTAGATCTCTCCGTCCTCGGCGAGACGGTCGCGCAGTTCATCCATTTCTGGATGACCATCACCCCGCCGCTCACGGGAGCCGCACAATCCGCTGCCCGCGCCAAAGGCGCGGAGCGGTTCGAGGGCTTCATGCAGAATCTCGGCCGGCGTCTGGCAACCGGCGACAGGTTCCTCAAAGAGCTGTCGCGTGACCTCGACTCACTTCCCGACGATCCGTTGCCGGACGAGTCCGAGAGCAACGGCGATCAAGAGTAAGTATTCGGACCCATCCTATTTACCGCCGTTCGCCGCCGATTGCCGCCGCCGCTTAGATACTTGTTGAACCGACCCAATTCCGGGCTTTCTTAATCGACCCCGTCCGGGGACCGCCTGTTGCGCCCCGCCAGAAAGCCGGGGCCGACATGACCACCAACCACCACAGACAGGAAGCGATCCAGCGCGGCGCGCGCATGTTGCGCACCGCGCTCGGCCCCGCAATCGCCCGGCTGCTCGAAGACCCGGCCGTGGTCGAGGTGATGTTGAACCCGGACGGCCGCCTTTGGGTGGACCGCCTGTCCGAAGGGCTTTCCGACACGGGCGAACGGCTGTCTGCCGCCGATGGCGAACGTATCGTGCGGCTGGTCGCCCATCATGTCGGCGCGGAGGTTCATGCCCGCAGCCCGCGCGTCTCGGCCGAACTGCCGGAAAGTGGCGAGAGGTTCGAGGGGCTTCTGCCGCCCGTGGTCGCCGCGCCGGCCTTCGCCATCCGCAAACCCGCCGTCGCGGTGTTCACGCTCGACGACTATGTGGCGGCGGGCATCATGTCCGCCGAGCAGGCGGAAACGTTGCGCGAAGCCGTCGCAGCCCGCGCCAATATCTTGGTGGCAGGCGGCACCAGCACCGGCAAGACCACGCTGACCAACGCGCTGCTCGCCGAGGTGGCGAAGACGCAGGATCGCGTCGTCATCATCGAGGACACGCGCGAGCTGCAATGCGCCGCGCCGAACCTTGTCGCCATGCGGACGAAAGACGGCGTGGCGACGCTTTCCGATCTGGTCCGTTCCTCGCTGCGCCTGCGCCCCGACCGTATTCCCATCGGCGAGGTGCGCGGTGCCGAAGCCCTCGACCTTCTGAAAGCGTGGGGCACCGGCCATCCGGGCGGGATCGGCACCATCCATGCCGGCACCGGCATCGGCGCGCTCCGTCGCCTTGAACAGCTCATTCAAGAGGCTGTCGTCACCGTCCCGCGCGCTCTCATCGCCGAGACTATCGACCTTGTTGCCGTCCTTTCCGGGCGCGGTTCCGCGCGCCGGCTGGCCGAGCTTGCCCCCGTCGAGGGGCTGGGGCCGGACGGCGACTACCGCATCAGGCATCCCATCCCTTCGGCAATCCCCACCAGCACAGGAGAATCTTCATGATCCGCACGCTCACGCGCGGCTATCGCTTCGCCGCGACCGCCGCATCCACCCTTGCCATCAGCCTCATGCTCGCCCCGGCCGCCCATGCGTCCGGTTCGTCGATGCCATGGGAACAGCCCTTGCAGCAAATCCTCCAGTCCATCGAGGGGCCGGTCGCCAAGATCATCGCCGTCATCATCATCATCGTGACGGGCCTGACCCTCGCGTTCGGCGATACCAGCGGCGGCTTCCGTCGCCTGATCCAGATCGTTTTCGGCCTGTCTATCGCGTTCGCCGCATCAAGCTTCTTCCTGTCGTTCTTCTCCTTCGGCGGCGGGGCGCTCGTTTGATGGCGGGCGGACTCGAACAGCTCGGCGCGGTGCCGGGATTCTCGATCCCCGTCCACCGGGCGTTGACCGAGCATATTTTGCTCGGCGGCGCACCGCGCTCCATTGCCATCATGAACGGGACGCTCGCCGGGGCCGTGGGCCTCGGCCTGCGCCTCTGGCTGGTCGGCCTCGCCATCTGGGCCATCGGCCATTTCGCGGCCGTGTGGGCGGCGAAGCGCGACCCGCTCTTTGTCGAGGTCGGACGGCGGCATCTCCGCATCCCCGGCCACCTTTCGGTCTGAAGGAGGCGCATGATGATGAACCTTGCAGAATACCGCCGCACCGCCGCCCGTCTCGCCGACTATCTGCCATGGGCCGCATTGGTCGGCTCCGGCGTCGTCTTGAACAAGGACGGCAGCTTTCAGAGGACGGCGAAGTTTCGCGGTCCCGATCTGGATTCCGCTGTCGCCGCCGAGCTGGTCGCCGTCGCAGGCCGGATCAACAACGCGGTGCGCCGCCTCGGCTCCGGCTGGAGCATCTTTGTCGAGGCGCAGCGAAGCGAAGCCGCGACCTATCCCGACAGCACCTTTCCCGATCCCGCATCGGCGCTGGTCGATGCCGAGCGCAAAGCCGGGTTCGAGGAAGCCGGCACGCATTTCGTGTCAGGCTACTTCCTGACCTTCCTCTGGCTGCCCCCGGCCGAGGAAGCCGCCCGCGCCGAAACATGGCTCTACGAGGGCCGCGAGAAAACCGGCGTGGACCCGTGGGAGCTGCTGCGCGGCTTCATCGACCGCACCGACCGCGTGCTGGCATTGCTCGACGGCTTCATGCCCGAGTGCCGTTGGATGGATGACGGCGCGACGCTGACCTATCTCCATTCCACCATTTCGACCAACCGGCATCGCGTGCGCGTGCCCGAGGTGCCGATGCACCTCGACGCGCTGCTCGCCGACCAGCCCTTGACCGGCGGGCTGGAGCCGCGCCTTGGCGACGCGCATCTGCGCGTCCTGACCATCGTTGGATTCCCGACCGCGACGACGCCGGGCTTGCTCGACGAAATGAACCGCCTGCCGTTCCCCTACAGGTGGAGCACGCGGGCGATCCTGCTCGACAAGACCGACGCGACGCGGCTGCTGACCCGCATCCGCCGCCAATGGTTCGCCAAGCGCAAGTCCATCGCCGCGATTCTGAAAGAGGTGATGACGAACGAGGCGTCCGCCCTTGTGGACACCGACGCGGCGAACAAGGCGCTCGACGCCGACATGGCCTTGCAGGAGCTTGGGGCGGATGTTGCGGGCATGGCCTATGTCACGGCCACCGTCACCGTTTGGGATGCCGACCCGCGCATTGCCGACGAGAAGCTGCGCCTGGTCGAGAAGATCGTTCAGGGGCGCGACTTCACCGTCATGGCCGAGAGCGTCAACGCGGTTGACGCATGGCTCGGCTCGCTGCCCGGACATGCCTACGCGAATGTCCGCCAGCCACCCATCAGCACATTGAATCTCGCCCACATGATCCCGCTTTCGGCGGTGTGGGCGGGGCCGGAACGGGACGAGCATCTCGGCGACGCTCCATTGCTTTACGCTAGGACCGAAGGCTCAACCCCGTTCCGGTTATCCCTTCATGTCGGCGACGTAGGCCACACCCTTGTCGTCGGCCCCACAGGGGCGGGCAAGAGCGTGCTACTCGCCCTCATGGCGCTCCAGTTCCGCCGCTACGAGGCCAGTCAAGTCTTTGCCTTCGACTTCGGCGGTTCGATCCGCGCCGTGTCGCTCGCCATGGGCGGCGACTGGCACGACCTTGGCGGCGGGCTGACAGAAGGGGCCGAGGCTTCCGTCTCGCTCCAGCCGCTCGCCCGCATCCACGACACCTATGAACGCGCATGGGCGGCGGACTGGATTGCCGCCATCCTCATGCGCGAGGGGCTGACCATCACGCCCGAGGTCAAGGAGTATCTTTGGACGGCGCTGACTTCGCTCGCTTCCGCGCCGGTCGAGGAACGCACCATCACCGGCCTTGCGGTGCTGCTGCAATCCAACGATCTGAAACAGGCGCTCCGGCCGTTCTGCGTCGGCGGTGCCTATGGCCGGCTGCTCGACGCCGAAGCCGAACATCTCGGCTCGGCGGACGTTCAAGCCTTCGAGATCGAGGGCCTTGTCGGGACCGGCGCAGCCCCGGCCGTGCTCGCCTACCTGTTCCATCGGATCGGCGACCGGCTCGACGGACGCCCGACGCTGCTCATCATCGACGAAGGCTGGCTTGCGCTCGACGATGAAGGTTTCGCCGGCCAGCTCCGCGAATGGCTCAAAACGCTGCGCAAGAAAAACGCATCGGTCATCTTCGCCACGCAAAGCCTGTCCGACATTGACGGCAGCAATATCGCGCCCGCCATCATCGAGAGCTGCCCGACGCGGCTTCTGCTGCCGAACGAGCGCGCCATCGAGCCGCAGATTACCGAGATTTACCGGCGTTTCGGGTTGAATGACCGGCAGCTCGAAATCCTCGCACGGGCCACGCCCAAGCGGGATTACTACTGCCAGAGCCGCAGGGGCAATCGCCTGTTCGAGCTGGGCCTGTCCGAAGTCGGCCTCGCGCTCTGCGCCGCATCCGCCAAATCCGACCAGACGCTGATTGCACAGATCGTCACTGAGGCCGGCCGCGACGGCTTCCTCGCCGCATGGCTACGGGCGCGCGGCGTCGAGTGGGCGGCCGAGCTGATCCCCAACCTCACCAATCTTGCCGACCCACCGGAATCCGCCGCGTCGGCCCGGCTCGATACCCACCCCGCACAGGAGATTCTTCCATGACCTATCCCAAGTTCGTAGGGGCTTCGGCCCTCGCGCTGGCGCTCGCCGTGCCCGTCGCGCTGTCGCCCATGCTCGCCAGCCCGGCCCATGCGCAATTCGGTTTCGGCCGGATCGTCTATGACCCGAGCAACTATGCGCAGAACTTGCTTACGGCAGCGCGCACGCTCGAACAGATCAATAACCAGATCACCAGCCTCCAGAACGAGGCGCAGATGCTCATCAATCAGGCCCGCAACCTTGCGAGCCTGCCGTATTCCTCGCTCCAGCAGCTCCAGCAGAACGTCCAGCGCACGCAGCAGCTTCTCGGCCAAGCGCAGAACATCGCGTTCGAGGTGGGCCAGATCGACCAAGCGTTCCAGAGCCAATATGGCAACGTCTCGCTATCGACGACCGACGCCCAGCTTGTCGCCGATGCACGTAGCCGCTGGGAGAATACGGTCGGCGGCTTGCAGGACGCGATGCGCGTTCAGGCGGGCGCGGTCGGAAACATCGACAGCAACCGTGCCGAGATGGCCGCGCTGGTCGGCCAGAGTCAGGGCGCAACCGGCGCGCTGCAAGCCACGCAGGCCGGCAATCAGCTTCTCGCGCTCCAGTCGCAACAGCTTTCCGACCTAATCGCCGTCATCTCGGCGAACGGCCGGGCCGACGCTCTGACCGAAGCGGAACGCGCCGCCGCCGCCGAACAGGGCCGCGAGCAGCGCCGCCGCTTCCTGACGCCGGGCAGCGGCTATCAGCCGGGCAACGCGCAGATGTTCAACAACGGCAACAACTGACCGGGAGGCTCGCCATGGACGGCAAGATGCTGGCCCGGCTCGGGGCCGTGGTGTTCGTCGCCATCGCCGTTACGGCGACCGCAATCGACATGGCGCGGAAGGACGAGCCTTCCGCGCCAAGGCCCGCATCGGCGCTCCAGCCCTCGACCGATCCGCTGCGCGAAACCCTGCGTCGTTGCCAGCGGCTCGGCGAGGCGGCGGCGAATGACACCGACTGCCTCGCCGCTTGGGCAGAATCCCGTGACCGCTTCCTCGGTCGCCCGCCAGCACCCGCCGCGCCGCAATCCAGCGAAGGGCACTGACCATGGGCAACACAGGCGTCATCGACTCGTTTCTAGGCGTATTCACCTCCTACATCGACAGCGGTTTCGGCCTGCTCGGCGGCGAGGTCGCCTTCATCGCCACCACCCTGATCGTGATCGACGTGACGCTCGCCGCGCTCTTTTGGGTATGGGGCGCGGATGACGACATCATCGCGCGCTTGGTGAAAAAGACGCTGTTCGTCGGCGTCTTCGCCTACATCATTTCCAACTGGAACAACCTAGCGCGCATCGTCTTCGAGAGCTTCGCTGGCCTCGGCTTGATGGCGTCGGGCACCGGCTTTTCCGTGACCGATCTGATGCGGCCGGGCCGCGTGGCGCAGACTGGCCTCGACGCCGGCCGGCCGCTGCTCGACTCCATTTCCGACCTGATGGGCTGGATCAGCTTTTTCGAGAATTTCATCCAGATCGCTTGCCTGCTGTTCGCATGGGCGCTTGTGGTGCTGGCGTTTTTCATTTTGGCGATCCAGCTTTTCGTGACGCTGATCGAGTTCAAGCTGACCACGCTCGCCGGCTTCGTCCTCATTCCTTTCGGGCTTTGGGGCAAATCGGCGTTTATGGCCGAAAAGGTCTTGGGCAACGTGGTGTCGTCCGGGATCAAAATCTTGGTCTTGTCCGTCATCATTGGGATCGGCTCGACCTTGTTCGGTCAGTTCACGGCCGGTTTCGGCGGCGCAACCCCGACCGTGGACGACGCCATGGCGATTGTGCTGGCAGCCCTGTCGCTGCTCGGCCTCGGCATCTTCGGTCCCGGCATCGCCAACGGCATCGTATCGGGCGGGCCGCAGCTCGGCGCAGGCGCGGCCGTTGGCACGGGCCTCGCTGCCGGCGGCATGGTGCTTGCCGGCGGCGCGGCGGCTGGCGGCGGGGCCATGCTTGCCGCCAAGGGCGGCGCTGCTGCCCTGTCCGCTGGAGCCGCGGCCGTTCGGGGCGGCGCGACGGCCGCGGGCGCGGCGACCGCTGCCTATAGCGTCGGCTCGCTCGGCCAATCCGGGGCGGCAGGCGTTGCCTCCGGCCTCGGCGGCGTCGCCCGAGCGGCAGGCTCGGCCGCCATCTCTCCGCTCAAACGCGCAGCCTCCAGCGCAACATCCCGAGCAAGCGAAAGCATCAAGTCCAGCTTCTCCGAAGGCGCGAAGGCGGGATTCGGCGCGGGGGGCGGCAGCTCCACCATGGGCACGGTCGGCGGCGCAATTGCCGAACCCGCAGCCGCGCCACCCAGCCCGGCCGGCAGCCCTCCGGCTTGGGCGCAGCGGATGCAGCGCCGGCAGGCCCTCAACCACGGCACCACCATGACCGCCCATGCGGTGCGCTCCGGCGACAGCCACGGCTCCGGTTCCTCCGTCAACCTTTCTTAAAGTGACCGCTCATGAGCATCTTCAAACGACCAGCAACCCATTACGGCAAATCGCCGGAACCCGAGACGCCCTATCAGAAGGCCGCGCAGGCTTGGGATGAGCGTATCGGCTCGGCCCGCGTGCAGGCTCGCAACTGGAGGCTCATGGCCTTCGGCTCTCTGATCCTGTCTGCCGGCTTCGCCTCGGCGCTGGTCTGGCAGACCACGCGCGGGACCGTGGTGCCGTGGGTGGTGCAGGTGGACAATCTCGGTCAGGCGCAGACCGTCGCACCCGCGAACGCCGACTATCGCCCCACTGACCCGCAGATCGCTTTCCATCTCGGCCGCTTTATCGAGCAGGTCCGCGCGATCCCGGCCGACGCCATCATTGTCCGCCAGAACTGGCTTCGCGCCTATGAATGGACCACGGATCGCGGCGCGGCGGCATTGAACGACTACGCCCGCGCCAATGACCCCTTTGCCAAGGTCGGCCGCCAGCAGGTCGCCGTCGAGGTGTCGAGCGTCATCCGGGCCTCGCCCAACAGCTTCCGCGTCGCGTGGACGGAAAGGCACTTCGAGAACGGCCAGCTTTCCACCACGGAACGATGGACGGCCATTCTCACCATCGTCATCCAGCCCCCGCGCGGCGCCGAGCGCCTGCGCGCCAATCCGCTGGGAATCTACGTCAATGCAATTTCGTGGTCGCGGGAGATGAGCCAATGAGGACGATCACCCGCACCCCGACAATCGCGGCCGTGCTGTTGTCAGTCACTATGCTTGCAGGCTGCGCCACCAACCGGACGCCGCAATTTAGCTACGACGCCAGAGTGCCGCCGCTGCCGACCGTGCAGGCGGCGGCAACCGACAACACGCCCCGGCCGCTGCATGTGCCCCCGGCATGGACCGTGGCGCGCGGCGGCACCGCCGCAGGCACGCCGACCGGCCGCGTCGAGAACGCCAATGCCGCCGCCCGCGTCGAGCCGCTCCGGGAAGGCTACTACAACGCCATCCAGATTTATCCGTGGTCGGAAGGCGCGCTCTATCAGGTCTATGCCGCAGTCGGGCAGATCACCACCATTGCGCTGGAGCCGGGCGAAAGCCTGACAGGCGCGGGGCCGATCGCGGCCGGCGACACCGCCCGCTGGATCATCGGCGACACCGAGAGCGGCGGCGGCGCAACCCGCCGCGTCCATATCCTTGTCAAACCGACCCGACCGGACATTGCCACCAACCTTGTCGTCACCACCGACCGGCGCACCTACATAATCGAACTGCGCGCGCGGGAATCGCTCTACATGCCGGCCGTGGCATGGGCCTATCCCGCACCGCCTGCTGGCCAACGCCAGATGGTCCCGGCCGCGCCGATCATTCCGGCCGAGGCGGCACGGAACTATCGCTACGCCTTGCAGGTGCAGGGCGACAGCCCGCCATGGCGGCCGGTTTCCGTCTTCGACGATGGCAGGCGCGTCTATGTCGTCTTCCCGGCCGGGATCG
Organism: Aquamicrobium sp. YD-1-mutant5; assembly: GCF_059509755.1. Classification (NCBI taxonomy): domain Bacteria; kingdom Pseudomonadati; phylum Pseudomonadota; class Alphaproteobacteria; order Hyphomicrobiales; family Phyllobacteriaceae; genus Aquamicrobium; species Aquamicrobium sp. YD-1-mutant5. Next base: position 71,401 of record NZ_JCAKKP010000012.1, on the reverse strand, counting down.
TGCAGGGCGAGATGCCGCCGATCTTCGTGCTTGGGTCGAACGGCGAGCCGCAGATCGTCAACAGCCGTATCTATCAGAACGTCCTGATCGTGGATCGCCTGTTCGGCGCGGCCGAGCTGCGCCTTGGCAGCGGCAATCGCCAGCAGGTTGTCAGGATCGTCCGCACCAACCCGACGCAGGCCGCCGCCGCGCAGCCCGCCAGCGCGACCGGAGACACCCCGTCATGAGCGAGAACACCATCACCGATACCATCGCACCCATGCGCCTGCGCGCCGAACCGCCCCGTGTTACGCGCCTGTCCCGCAAGATGCTGGCAGGCGTCGGAGCCGTCGCGCTTCTCGGCATCGGTGGGGCGCTGATTTACGCGCTCCAGACCCGCGACGCAGGACCGGGAGGCGACGAACTCTATTCGACCGAGAACCGGCCCACGGCGGACGGCCTGTCCGGCCTGCCGCGCGACTATACCGGCCCCGTGCTCGGCCCGGCGCTGCCGGGCGACCTCGGCCGTCCGATCCTCGACGCCCAGAACCGGGGACAGCCGGTTGCGTCGACCGTCATCACCACGCCCGCCGTCGATCCCGAGGAACAGCGCCGGCTCGCCGAGGAAGAAGCTGCACGCTTGAGCACCGTGTTCTTCCAGTCCGGGCCGCGCACGGGAGCGCCAGCTGGGACGGCCATGCCCGGCCTTGCCGGTCTTGGCCTTGCTGGACAGCCCGCGACACAGGACCGACACGCGGCTTTCCTCAATGGGCCCGTGGACCGGCAGACGGTCGCGCCGGATCGCGTCGCGCCGCCGGCCTCGCCCTACATCCTTCAGGCCGGGGCCGTGATCCCGGCCGCGCTCATCACCGGCATCCGTTCCGACCTTCCCGGCCAGATCACCGCGCAGGTGACGGAAAACGTCTATGACAGTCCCACCGGCTCGCTGCTGCTAATCCCGCAGGGAACGCGCATCATCGGCCAATACGACGATGGCGTGACCTTCGGCCAGCGCAGGGTATTGCTGGTGTGGAACCGCCTGATCCTGCCGGGCGGCCGTTCCATCGCCCTGGAGCGCTTGCCGGGCGCGGACGCCAGCGGCTATGCCGGCCTTGAGGATGGCGTCGATTATCACTGGTGGGATCTGATGAAGGCCGCAGGACTGTCCACGCTGCTCGCAGTCGGCACGGAGCTGGCGACGAGCGACGAGGACCGGCTGATTCGCGCCATCCGCGACGGGGCGCAGGACACGATCAATCAGGCCGGCCAGCAGATTGTCCAGCGCCAGTTGCAGGTCGCGCCCACGCTGACCATCCGGCCCGGTTTCCCGGTCAGGATCATCGTCACCCGCGACCTTGTATTCGAGCCGGCAAGAGGTTGACCATGACCAAGCTGAAACTCGGCCCGCTCCCCGACGACAAGCCCGTCAAGGTGACGGTGGAACTGCCCGCGTCCCTTCACCGCGATCTGACCGCCTATGCCGAGGTGCTGGCGCGCGAGAGCGGCCAGCCCGCTGCCGATCCCGTCAGGCTGATCGTGCCGATGCTGGAGCGGTTCATCGCCACGGATCGCGGGTTCGCCAAGGCGCGCCGGAATTGATATTACTTATGTAATATTTTTATATCGGCATCTATTGAGATGTATTTATAGTTAGCAGCTCGGGTGGATCATAAAGCGTTGATCTTCTAATCTCGGACTTATATCCAAGCGATTTTATAGCTTCTATATATGACTTGCGAAGATCTTCGCTCATTCTTGGATCAAATAGAACTCTATCAATGGTTTTCGATACGTCGATCTGAAATTCAAAAATATCACTTCCACAATCTCCGTCCTTTCCAGAGTATATTATTCTTACCTCTCTTTCATGCGAAAATTCTTTCCGTTTATAAAGAAGAGACTCCGCAATTCCAGAACCGTCTGTGGAAAATATATTAATATCTTCAAATTTCTCTCTCATATCCTTCTTGTATATATACTTAACTTCACCGATGAAGCACTGAACATCAGCAAATTCTCCACAGGTATTTTTTAAGGAATCCAGCAATTTTCTTGGTGTTGACTTAACACGGACACCATCCTTGTTGGGGGAGTAAATTCTCCACATTGCGTCGGTTTCTCTATGCCAAGTCCAGCATTGACCATAGACGGAGTCTCTTGCTGAAACTTCAGCCAATTCTCTTCCTATTTTGAATTTTGAAGATAAAAGTATATTTTCAAAAGGGTCGTCCCACTTTTTTGGCTTCACAAGGGTTAAATTCTTTGTTGTCAGAATTTGAATAAATCTTCCGACCGGGAATATTCGATATATTGGTGTATCTTTTTGTTTTTCGGTTAAGTGAATATAATTCCTGTAAGTCATAGTCCCCTCCGGCTTTCGGACAAAATAAAGCCTAAGTTTAACTTGGCTGATGATCAAGGGGGGTGCCGCCAGCGCATATCCGCAAATGCGGCACGCTACGGGCCGCCGATCCCCCTCCATGGTTCGCCTAATTCCGGGGCCTATAGCGCCCCGGAATCCACCAGAACCAAGGAGGATTCCATGTGCGCAGAGCGCCGCCGCGCCCGCAAAGGGCGACCGCGCCACCCGGTCCCCGAAACACTTCCCGACGACCTGTTCGACTATGCCGACGATTCAGCGCCGGATGGCCGGGAGCGCCGCAGATCGCCGCTTCGCATCGTTGATGTGGAGACGCTGCCGGTTTTCGATGACTGGCCAGAAAAGGTGCCTGTCACCGAGGCCGAGATCGACATCTTCGAGCGGTATTTCGGCGACGTGCTCGACCGGTTGTTTGGGTCTGTCGATGCCGATCCGGGCAATGAGAGCTTGCCTGAATTAACATCAGATGGTAATAACAAGTCATGAGCGGGGATCGTGACCCGAGCCTCAACACGCTTCTGGACCTCGACGGACAGGTGCTCGTTGTCGATCCCGAGGGCGGCCATTGGGTGAAGTTCGTCGTCAGCCGCGTTCCGGTCTCACCGGAAAAGCCGCACGGCCTCGATTACTCGCTCACGCTTCACGGGCCTTCGGGCGAACGGCTGGTCGGCTTCGATAACGCCCATCCGGTCGGCCGGGGCAAGAGGGGCAAGCCGATGGATCATCGGCATCGCTTCCAGACCGTGAAGCCCTATGGCTGGCAGGACGCGGCCACGCTGCTGGCCGACTTCTGGCAGGCAGTGGATGCGGTGTTGAAGGAGCGAGGTGTGCTATGACCACGTTGAAAGTCGGGATCGCCGACTATGACGAGATGAAGGACCGCACCATGCGGATTGCGCGCGGCGAAGAAAAGCCCGCGCCCGACGATCCGAAGGTGTGGTTCACGTCCACGGAATCCTTCGCGCAAATCCTGTCCAGCGGGAACCGCGAGCTGCTGCGCGTCATCGACGAACACTCGCCCGGCTCGCTGGAGGAACTGTCGCAGATGACCGGGCGGACGAAGCCCAGCCTGTCCCGCACCCTCAAGACGATGGCGAGCTACGGCCTTGTCCGCATGGAGAAGGGGCATGGCCGGAAAGTCATGCCCCGCGTTCTTTATGATCGCGTGGCGCTGGAGCTGCCGCTGATCGAGCGCCGGGCCGCGAAAGGAGACGCGCTATGAACATTCATTCCCCGCACGTTGCCCTGCGCGCCGCGCTCTATCTGCGTGTCTCGACCGCCCGGCAGGCCGAGCATGACGTGTCGATCCCGGATCAGAAACGGCAGGGCGAAGCCTATTGCGCCTCGCGCGGCTATCAGCTTGTCGAAACCTTCGTCGAGCCGGGCGCATCGGCGACCAACGACCGCCGCCCGGAGTTCCAGCGCATGATCGAGGCGGGCACGTCCAAGCCCGCGCCCTTCGATGTTGTCGTGGTCCATTCGTTCAGCCGGTTTTTCCGCGATCACTTCGAGCTGGAGTTCTATGTCCGCAAGCTGGCGAAGAACGGCGTCAAGCTGGTCTCCATCACGCAGGAGATGGGCGACGATCCCATGCACGTCATGATGCGGCAGATCATGGCGCTGTTCGACGAATACCAGTCGAAGGAGAACGCCAAGCACGTCCTGCGCGCCTTGAAGGAGAACGCGCGGCAAGGCTTCTGGAACGGCTCGCTGCCGCCCATCGGCTACCGCGTCGTCGATGCCGAGCAGCGTGGCACGAAGATGAAGAAGAAGCTGGAAATCGACCCGCTGCACGCCGACACCGTGCGGCTGATCTTCCGCCTCGCATCGGAAGGCGACGGCACGTCCGGCCCCATGGGCGTCAAGAACATTGTCAGCTACCTCAACAGGAACCGCATGTTCACCCGCAGCGGCGGGCGTTGGGGCATCGGCCAGCTTCACCGCGTCCTGACCCGGCGCACCTATATCGGCGAACATCGGTTCAATCGCCGTTCCAACAAGGGCGTCGTTAAGCCCGAGGAAGAAATCGTCACGGTCCCTGTGCCGTCGCTGATCGACCTTGAAATATTCGAGGCCGTGCAGAACCGCTTGAAGGTCAACAATCCGAAGGTGACGCCGCCGCGCGTCGTCAGCGGCCCTAACCTGCTGACCGGCATTTGCCATTGCGGCAATTGTGGAGGCGCGATGACGCTGCGCACCGGCAAGAATGGCCGCTATCGCTATTATGCCTGCTCGATCCGGGCGCGTCAGGGCGAAACCGGCTGCAAGGGCCGCGCGATCCCGATGGACAAGCTCGACCGCATCGTGGTCAGCCATATCGAGGAAAGGCTTCTCGACCCCGAGCGGATCGAAGACGTTCTCGCCTCGCTTCTGGATCGCCGGCAGGAAGGCGTCGAACGACGCGGCCAGCACATCGCCGAATTGAACCAGCGCGCCGCCGAGGCCGACAACCGCCTCAAGAGGCTTTACGACGCCATTGAAGCCGGTTCACTCGACCCGGCCGAATCTGCCCTTGGCGAACGCATCGCCGGCCTCACGGCGCTTCGGGATCAGGCGCGAGCCGATGCCGAGAGGACCGAGGCCATCCTGAAAGGCTCGGCCCATCAGGGCATCACCGGGGCGGCTGTGCGCGAACTGGCGTCCGAAGCCCGCACCCGGCTCCGGCTTGGAAAGGGCGGCTATCGGCGGGAACACGTCCGGGCGTTCGCGCAGCGTGTCGAGGTCGCGGACCATGCGATCTACATCAAAGGCAACAAAAACGTCCTGTTGAAGACGCTCATTGCCACGAAGGGAGGGAAATCGGCGGGAATCGGCGTTCCCGGTTTTATACCAAGGTGGCGGAGAGAGAGGGATTCGAACCCTCGATAGAGTTGCCCCTATACACGCGTTCCAGGCGTGCGCCTTCAACCACTCGGCCACCTCTCCGTCTTGTGTGCTGGCAGCGGCCGGTTTCGCCGTGCTGGTCGGAAATGCACACTTCCGCGGACGTCGGCCCGAAAGCCGCTGAAGCAGCCATGACCGTTGGGCTGCCTGTCCAGCGCACCGCCGCAAAGCAGCAGGCGCGGGGCTGATCTAGTCGATCCGTTGGCAATTGCCAAGACATAACCGACAAACAATCTGCATATGTCACGACAATCGTATAAACCGGGTTCCACAGCCAGCGGACCGGTGCTGCGCATCCATGAAAAAGGCCCCGCAACAGTGTGCGGGGCCTTTTTTGATGGTGCAGGTGCCGGATCAGACCGAGTAGTACATGTCGAACTCGATCGGGTGCGGCGTCATTTCGAAGCGCATCACCTCGGCCATCTTCAGTTCGATGAACGAATCGATCTGATCGTCGTCGAACACGCCGCCGGCCTTCAGGAAGGCGCGGTCTTTGTCGAGATTCTGAAGCGCCTCGCGCAGCGAGCCCGAAACGGTCGGGATCTTCTTCAGTTCCTTCGGCGGCAGGTCGTACAGATCCTTGTCCATCGGCTGGCCGGGGTGGATCTTGTTCTTGATGCCGTCGAGACCGGCCATCAGCAGCGCTGCAAAGGCGAGGTAGGGGTTCGCGCCCGGATCGGGGAAGCGGACCTCGAGACGCTTCGACTTCGGCGAGGAGCCGAAGGGGATGCGGCAGGAGGCCGAGCGGTTGCGGGCGGAATAGGCCAGCAGCACGGGGGCCTCATAGCCCGGAACCAGCCGCTTGTAGGAGTTGGTCAGCGGGTTGGTGAAGGCATTGATGGCCTTGGCGTGCTTGATGACGCCGCCGATGAAATACAGGCAGTTTTCCGAAAGGCCCGCATATTCGTTGCCGGCGAAGGTCGGCTTGCCGTCCTTCCAGATCGACATATGGACATGCATGCCCGAACCGTTGTCGCCGAACACAGGCTTCGGCATGAAGGTTGCTGTCTTGCCGTAGGCATTGGCCACCTGATGCACCACATATTTGAACATGAGCATCTTGTCGGCGTTGCGAACCAGCGTGTCGAACTTCACGCCGAGCTCATGCTGGGCCGCCGCGACTTCGTGATGATGCTTTTCCACGCGCACGCCCATTTCGGTCAGCACGGTGAGCATTTCCGAGCGCATGTCCTGACACGAATCGATTGGTGGAACCGGGAAGTAGCCGCCCTTGACGCGGGGGCGGTGGCCCAGATTGCCGGTTTCGTAGTCGGTGTCGTCGTTCGAGGGCAGTTCCGACGAATCCAGTTTGAAGCCGGTGTTGTAGGGATCGGCCTTGTACTTCACGTCGTCGAAGATGAAGAACTCCGCCTCAGGGCCGACGAAAATAGTGTCGCCGATGCCTTCCGCCTTCATGTAGGCCTCGGCCTTCTTGGCGATGCCGCGCGGGTCACGATTGTAGGATTCGCCGGAAACAGGATCGAGAATGTCGCACAAAATCACCATGGTCGATTGCGCGAAGAACGGGTCCATGTGCACCGTCTCGGGATCGGGCATCAGCACCATGTCGGACTCGTTGATCGCCTTCCAGCCGGCGATGGACGAGCCGTCGAACATGACGCCGTCGGCAAACATGTCTTCCTCGACTTCGGCCACGTCCATGGTGACGTGATGCAGCTTGCCCTTGGGGTCCGTAAAGCGCAGATCGACAAACTTGACGTCGTTGTCCTTGATCTGCCTCATAATGTCGGCGGCTGTAGTCATTTCAGGCTTCCTTGGCTTGAGAATGTTGGAAATGGAAAAAGAGGGTCAGATGGCGTCGGTGCCGGTCTCGCCGGTGCGGATGCGCACGACTTCCTCGATGTTGGAGACAAAAATCTTGCCGTCGCCGATGCGTCCGGTCTGGGCAGCCTTGCGAATGGCTTCCACGGCGGTGTCGACTGCGTCGTCGCCCAGCACCAGCTCGATCTTCACCTTCGGCAGAAAATCGACGACATATTCGGCGCCACGATAGAGCTCGGTATGACCCTTCTGGCGACCGAAGCCCTTGGCCTCGATAACGGTAATGCCTTGCAGACCCGCTTCCTGCAGGGCCTCCTTCACTTCATCGAGCTTGAACGGCTTTATGATCGCTTCGATCTTCTTCATGGGCTGAATCTCCAATGGCAAAGGGGTGAAAAACCCACTCGCGCAAATCTCAAGCATGAACCGTGCCAATTCGGTCGATGAAACCTCACAAAGGCAATTTTCGCTGCCTGCATGGTCAGGACTGGCATGGCAGACGGCATGGAAAGCCACGCGGGCTGCAATGTCCATATGGATGGTGCACAAAAAACAGGCATGGTGGACATTTTGTGGGCGAAGAGCTGGTGGCAAAGCCATCGTCGCAAGCGCACCCGGATGCTAATATGGAAGCAAGGCGCTGTGCCTGAAGCGGTAACTGCGGGAATCTACCCATGAAAACCGAACTTCTTTCGCCGACGGAAATGGCAGAGGCCGATCACAGGGCGATCGTGGCTGGCCCGTTCGACGGCATGGGGCTGATGCGCAATGCGGGCACAGCGGTGGCGCGGGAAGTGATGCGGCATTACCCGGCTGCCGAACAGGTGCATGTGCTGTGCGGTCCCGGTAACAATGGCGGCGATGGATATGTGGTGGCAGGACTTCTTGCCGAAAGCGGCATGGCGGTTTCGCTGTGGGCCTCGGAAGAGCCGCGGCCGGGAAGCGATGCGGCCGTCGCGGCTGCAGAGTGCCCGCTTCAGCCTGCACCGCTTGCCGCATTCGATGCCGATGCAGGGTCGGTCATTGTCGATGCGCTATATGGGGCCGGCCTGTCCAGGTCAGTGGAGGGCGATTGCGCCCGCGCGATCGAATTGGTCACGGCACGGGGCTTGTCGGTGGTCGCCATCGATTTGCCGTCCGGTGTTTCGGGCGCGAGCGGAAAAATCACCGGGCCGGCGTTCCGGACGGCGCTGACGGTCACTTTCGCCCGCAGGAAACCCGGTCATCTGCTGCTGCCGGGCAGGGACCATTGCGGGGAGGTGGTTCTGGCCGACATCGGCATCCCGGACGCAGTAGTCGCGGAACTCAACGTGCGCACCTTTGCCAATGCTCCAAAACTGTGGCTGTCGCATTTTCCGGTGCCCGGCGTCGACACACATAAATATCGGCGTGGCCATGTCGGCATCTTTTCAGGCGGACCGGCTTCAACTGGCGCCGCGCGTCTTTCCGCGCTTGGCGCAGCGCGCAGCGGGGCAGGGGCGGTCACGGTCCTGTCGCCGGCAAATGCGCTGGCGGTGAACGCCATGCATCTGACCTCCATCATGCTGCGCAAGGCCGATGAAGTCGCTGAACTGGGCGCATATCTAGCAGATCGTCGGCCATCAGCCTTTGTGCTTGGTCCCGGTTTCGGCGTGGTTGACAAGGCGCGGGAGTTTACGCTGGCGGTGCTGACCTCTCGCTCGGGAGCCGGGGGAATGGTGCTCGATGCGGACGGCATCACCTCGTTTCGGGATGAGCCGGCAGCTCTGTTTGAGGCGGCGGACGCGGAAGGCGCGCCGGCGCTGGTCCTGACGCCGCATGATGGCGAGTTTGCGCGGCTGTTCCCGGATCTGGCGTCAGACGAAGACCTGTCCAAGCTGGAGCGCTCGCGTCAGGCGGCCGCACGGGCGCATGGCGTCGTCATTGCCAAGGGGGCTGATACGGTCATTGCTGCACCCGACGGCCGTGCCGCCATCAACTCCAACGGCGCGCCGTGGCTGGCGACAGCGGGTTCTGGCGACGTTCTGGCGGGGCTGGTGGCCGGGCTTCTGGCACAGGGCATGCCGGCCTTCGAGGCGGCCTGCGCGGCTGTATGGATGCATGCCGAGGCCGGCAGTCGCTTCGGCCCGGGTCTGATCGCCGAAGACCTGCCACAGGCGATTCCGCCCGTATTGGCGGAACTTGTCGCTGCGGCGCGCCGTTGACGCGCGGTTGACTTGTAGCTGCCCATCCGATTTACCGTGAAAACCAGTTCCCGACAGTCCGGACCCCATTTGATGCTTGAAAAAACCTACGACGCGAAGACCGTCGAACCCAGAATTGCCGCCACGTGGGACGAGGCAGAAGCCTTTCGCGCCGGCGCCGGTGCCGAGGAAGGCGCTGAATCCTTCGCCATCGTCATTCCGCCACCGAATGTCACCGGCTCGCTGCATATGGGCCATGCGCTCAACAACACGCTGCAGGACATCATGGTGCGCTTCGAGCGCATGCGCGGCAAGAATGTTCTGTGGCAGCCGGGCATGGACCATGCGGGCATCGCCACGCAGATGGTTGTCGAGCGCCGTCTGGCGGAAAAGAACATTCATCGCCGCGATCTGACCCGCGAAGAATTCATTGACAAGGTGTGGGAGTGGAAAGCCGAGTCAGGTGGCTCGATCTTCAACCAGCTCAAGCGTCTGGGCGCATCCTGCGACTGGTCGCGCGAGCGCTTCACCATGGATGAAGGCCTGTCGAAGGCCGTGCTCGAAGTATTCGTCACCCTCTACAAGGAAGGGCTGATCTACAAGGACAAGCGCCTTGTGAACTGGGACCCCAAGCTGCTCACCGCGATCTCCGACCTTGAGGTCGAGCAGAAGGAGATGGACGGAAATCTCTGGCATTTCCGCTATCCCGTCGAGGGCGAGACCTACGACCCTGAAAACCCGGCCACCTATGTGACCGTCGCCACCACGCGTCCCGAGACGATGCTGGGTGATACGGGCGTTGCCGTTCATCCCGATGACGAGCGCTACAAAAATCTGGTCGGGCGCAATGTCGTGCTGCCGATCGTTGGCCGGCTGATCCCGGTGGTTGCCGATGAGTATTCCGACCCGGAAAAGGGAACCGGCGCGGTCAAGATCACGCCCGCGCACGACTTCAACGACTTCGAGGTCGGCAAGCGCAACAACCTGCGTGCCATCAGCATCCTGACAACCGAAGCGAAGATCGATATCCGCGACAACGAGGATTTCCTCGAAGGTGTCGAGGTCACGCCTCTGCGCGAGGGCGTGTGGGAACAGCTCCACGGCCTCGACCGTTTCGAGGCGCGCAAGCTCATCGTTCAGATCATGGAAGAGGGCGGTTTCCTCGCAAAGATCGAGCCGCACCGCCACATGGTTCCCCACGGAGATCGTGGCGGCGTGCCGATCGAGCCGCTGCTGACTGACCAGTGGTATGTGAATGCCGCCGAACTGGCGAAGCCGGCCATCGCATCGGTTCGTGAAGGCCGCACCAACTTCGTGCCGAAGAACTGGGAGAAGACCTATTTCGACTGGATGGAAAACATCCAGCCATGGACGATCTCCCGTCAGCTCTGGTGGGGACATCAGATCCCGGCCTGGTACGGACCGGACGGCCATATCTTCGTGGAAAAGAGCGAGGAAGAGGCGCTGAACGCGGCCATCCAGCATTATCTCGCTCATGAAGGCCCGTGGAAGGCATGGGTCGAGGAGCGGCTGGAGAATTTTGAGCCGGGCGCGATTCTCACCCGCGACGAGGATGTGCTGGACACATGGTTCTCCTCAGCGCTGTGGCCATTCTCGACACTTGGCTGGCCGGATCAGACGCCCGAGCTGAAGACCTATTACCAGACCGACGTGCTGGTGACCGGCTTCGACATCATCTTCTTCTGGGTCGCCCGCATGATGATGATGGGCCTGCACTTCATGGACGAGGAGCCGTTCCACACGGTCTATGTCCATGCGCTGGTTCGCGACAAGAACGGCGCCAAGATGTCGAAGTCCAAGGGCAACGTCATCGACCCGCTGGAACTGATCGACGAATACGGCGCCGATGCGCTGCGCTTCACGCTGACCATCATGGCCGCGCAGGGGCGCGACGTGAAGCTCGATCCCGCCCGCATTGCCGGCTATCGCAATTTCGGCACCAAGCTGTGGAACGCCACGCGCTTCGCACAGATGAATGGCGTGGCGCGCAATGACGATTTCTGGCTCGGCGATGCGAAGCTGGCGGTCAATCGCTGGATCCTCACGGAACTGACCCGCACTGCGCGTGCTGTTACCGAAGCCATTACCAGCTATCGTTTCAACGAGGCCGCGGGTGCTGCCTATCGCTTCGTCTGGAATCTGGTCTGCGACTGGTATGTCGAATTGCTGAAGCCGGTCTTCATGGGGGACGATGAAACTGCCAAGGTCGAAAGCCGCGCCTGCTTCGCTTTCGTTCTGGATGAGATCTACAAGCTTCTGCATCCGATGATGCCGTTCATGACCGAAGAGCTGTGGGCGCAGACGGCGGGCGAGGGGCGTGAGCGTTCGACGCTTCTGTGCCACGCGGCATGGCCGGCTCCCGAGTTCGAGGATGCGGAGGCAGCGGGCGACATCAACTGGCTTGTCGATCTGGTTTCCGGCATCCGCTCGGTTCGCTCGGAAATGAATGTGCCGGCAGCCGCAATCGCCCCGCTGGTCGTGGTGGAAGCCAATGACACCACCCGCGAACGCCTTGTCCGTCATGAGACGGCCATTCGCCGGCTGGCGCGCGTGGGCGATATAACGCTGGCCGACACCGCTCCGAAGGGCTCCGCACAGCTCGTTCTGGGTGAGGCAACGATATGTCTGCCGCTTGGCGATCTGGTTGACCTCAAGGCCGAGGAAGCGCGCCTGAAAAAGGAAGTGGCCAAGGTCACCGAGGAGATCGCCCGCATCGCCAAGAAACTCTCAAACGAGAAGTTCGTCGCCAACGCTCGCGAGGATGTGGTGGCGGCGGAGCGGGAGAAGCTGGCGGAGTTCGAGGAAACGCAGGCCCGGCTTGCCACCGCTCTCGAACGGGTGCGCTCAGCCGGTTAAACAATCAGGGCAGCTTGCTGTTGCTGAAAGACCCGAAAACCCTGCCCGGTTTTCGGGTCTTTTTGTTGCGCGATTCGCGTACTCTCAAAACTTGCGGTTGCGCTTTGAGGCCTCATTTCGAGGCCCTCCCGTAACGTAAGAATTGACGTATACGGAAGATTAGGCCCCATTGTTGCCATAATGTAACAATGGCCCCTTTTTCTCTCGAAAACGGCCTGTTTTGGAGTATCCCATATAACATGCCGGGCAATTTCAAGGCTTGCGATGCTGAAAAATTGGGTTTTCAGGCGCCTGCTCAAGATGACGGCAAGTCTGCGGACAGTTGTCGGTTTTTCCCGTACTTGTACGGTGTACACAACGGTGTTGCATCGCGCCGTCTAATTGGTTCTACCTAGAAATCAGGAACTTTCGGGGAGAGGACTTCATGGTTATTAAGGGTATCGCGACGCTTTCCGGAGCAACCGCGCTTTCTCTTCTTGCGATGGCTGCGGCCAATGCTGGCGGTTTTTCGCGTGGAACCGCAGATACGGATATTCTGTTCGAGCAGGGCAATTTCAACGTCCGCACCAGCGTGACCGTGGTGAGCCCCGAGCGCAAGATCGTCAGCGGTGCTTCAAACATCGGGCATGACTATGCCGATACTTATGTGATGCCATCGCTTGCAGCCAAATTCCGCATCTCGGACAATCTGTCCTGCGCTGGTACGATCAGCAATTCTTTTGGTGCAGCCTCATCGTTTGCTGAGCCGCGCGCGCCGGCGCCGGGTATACCTTTCGGGAAACTGGAAGAAAAGTTCACAGTCATGGAGTATGGTGCCACCTGTGCTGTCGGTTTCGATTTGAGCAAGGGCAGATTATCTTTGCTCGGTGGCGCTTATGTTGATGATTTTGACTATGATCTTGCCGTTCGTCACCCTGCATATGGGACAGGGATGGGCACTGTTGACCTTTCGGGAACTGCTTGGGGGTGGCGTGCCGGGGTTGCTTATGAAATCCCCGATATCGCGCTGCGCGGGCAACTGCTCTATCGTTCTGGCAGCAAGATCGAGGCGAGTGGCTCAACAGCCGGGGCTCTGATGGGTCCTGGTACCGCAGAAGGTAAGGGGAAGCTTCCCCAGAGCGTCGAAGCTAAGTTTCAGACAGGTATAGCTCCGGGTTGGCTAGCATATGGTTCTGTGAAGTGGACTGACTGGTCGGTCAACAAGACGTTGGATCTTACCACCAATGTTCTCTTTGAGAGCAAGAATGAGTACTATTGGCGTGATGGCTGGACGATCATGGGCGGTATCGGTCACTCGTTCAATGAACAGATCTCAGGAACCGCATTCCTTATGTGGGACCGCGGCACTTCGACGGGATACGATTTGCACGGTGATGTCGTAACGCTTGGCGCTGGTCTCATCATGAAGGATGGATTTGGTGAACTTCGCTTGGGCGGTGGCGTTTCTCGTGTTGGATCGGTGAAGGAAACCAAAACTACAGGCCAGTATGCGGTTGGTAATGGCTGGTCCGTTTCCGGTCTTGCAGGCTACAGCCTCAAGTGGTGAGGTGATCTCCTGAATGACATAAAAGCCCGGCATTGCCGGGCTTTTATCTTTTAAGATCATATGTTTGGCGGGTTTTTCGGAATCTGTTTCCGAACGGCGTTCACCTTCGGTTAGCGACGTCTTCAGTTTGTGGTGAATCTGCAACAGTCGTTCAACTTCCCTTGTGCTAGGCCTGCCGCAGCGAGAACCGCCCACTTCCCGCCATAAACCGGGGGCACTTCGTTAAGGCCCCCGGAAAAACAAGCGGCAAGGAATAGGGGTCCGCAGGTATTTTCAGTCGTGGTTTCATCAACGGATGATGAGGCAGGCTGGCAGTGTGGCAGGCGCAAGGAAGAGTATGGAAGTCCCGGTTATTTCCCGCTCAGTTTCGATGTTGCTTCCCCGCGCGGGAAGAGATGCCGGCGTGCGGCAACAGCCGGCTCATTTGGTGTCAACCCATTCCCGACAGATTTCAGGAGTGTTGCGCTCATGTATGCTGGGCACTGTGATAGCCTGTGCCTCCCTGTCTGCTGTCGAGCCCGCCCTGGCCTTTGACGACAAGGTCTTCGACGACAAGACGGGCGTGAAGCCGAAGTCCAATCCGTTCGCCGTTTTCCGTTTCGGTTTCTCCGCCTATCACAGCGGTCACAAGGAGCAGGCGGTCGAGGCATATCGCTACGCAGCGGAAAATGGCCAGATCGGCGCAACGTGGAAGCTGGCCCGCATGTATGCCGAGGGCGATGGTGTCGCCCGCAACGACTATGAAGCCTTCAAGTTTTTCAGCGAAATCGCCGAACAGGATGTCGAGCCGGGTTCGCCTGAGGAAAGCTATGTTTCCGATGCGCTGGTTGCGCTGGGAGATTATATCCGCAGAGGAATACCCGGCACACCGGTCCAGCCGGATGCGACCGCTGCGCAGGAATATTTCATGCGCGCGGCAGCCAATTACCGCAACCCGAATGCCCAGTACGAAATGGGCAGGATGTTCCTCAATGGCGAGGGTGGCGTGAAGGCCAGCGCAAGGCAGGCCGGCCGCTGGCTGCAGCTTGCCGCCGAAAAGGGGCACGCCGGCGCGCAGGCAACGCTCGGAAATCTGCTGTTTCACAGCGGCAAGGCGGTTCGCGGTCTGGCTTTGATGACCGTAGCCCTTGAGCGCGCCCAGCCTGTCGATCAGGGCTGGATCCGCAATATGCAGGAAGAGGCCTTCGCCCTGGCGCCGGAAGCCGACCGCCGCACGGCTATCGCTCTGGCCGATGACATGCTGACCAAGGGCATCAACCAGTAACTGACCGGGGGCAGCCCGGCGCGTCCGCTGCTCAAAGCCAAACGCGCCCGGAGATCACAGCCAGACGCGATTGTGATTCTTTTTCCGCAGGATGCGGGCTTCGCTTGAATCGTTACCTTTGCTTCACGACGCGTTTCAGGCAGCTTCCAGCCTGAGTTCCACAGCCGCCGGCACATGATCGGACGGCTTTTCCCACGCCCGCACATGTTTCTCGATCGATGCCGAACCCAGCATGTCAGCCGCCTCCGGCGACAGGAGCAGGTGATCGATACGGATGCCGTTGTTCTTCTGCCAGGCGCCGCCCTGATAATCCCAGAATGTATAGACGTCCGGTTCGTCGGTAACCGCGCGCACCGCCTCGGTAAAGCCGAGGTTCTCCAGTCGCCGGAATGCCTGCCGGGTCTGAGGCTGGAAAAGCGCGTCGTTGACCCACGCTTCGGGATGTCTTGCGTCGATCGGCTCAGGAATGACGTTGTAGTCTCCTGCCAGAACAAGCGCCTCTTCCAGAGCAAGTCGCTTGCGCGCCCAGTCTTCAAGGCGTTGCATCCAGGCGAGCTTGTAGGGAAACTTCACCGGATCATCGATCGGATTGCCATTGGGCAGGTAGAGCGAGGCGACGCGCAGCGCGCCTTTTGGCGTTGAAAAAACGCCTTCGATGAACCGTGCATGGTCGTCGCCATCGTCACCGGGCAGGCCGCGATTGACCTCGTCGAACGGCAACCTGGAAAGCAGGGCAACGCCGTTGAACCCCTTCTGGCCGTGCGTTTCGACATTGTAGCCCAGCGCCTCGATCTCCAGACGGGGGAACTGTTCATCGACGCATTTGATTTCCTGCAGGCAAACAATGTCCGGCGCGCTCTCCTGCAGCCAATGGGTGAGATTGCCGATACGGGCCCGCACGCCGTTGATGTTCCAGGTGGCAATCTTCATGAAATTCTCGCGACTATTTCAAACAGTTCTTGATGGCATGTAGGCTTGATTGAGGTCATCCTGCACCATCGCGGCAGTCTATGGAACCCGTTTCAGCTGTTGCGCAAAGGGAGGGACCATAATGTCAACAGCATCGACGCATTCCGTCGACGAGATGCTGCCTGCGCCGCGTTTGTTTACGCTCGGCCTTCAGCATGTTCTTGTCATGTATGCAGGCGCTATTGCCGTGCCGCTCATCGTGGGCAGGGCGCTTCAGCTTGAACCGGCCGACGTCGCATTCCTCATTTCCGCGGATCTGTTTGTTTGCGGCATCGCCTCGATCCTGCAATCCATGGGCGCAACGCAGTGGTTCGGCATCAAGCTTCCGGTGATGATGGGTGTGACCTTTGCAGCCGTTGGCCCCATGGTTTCCATGGCAGCGGCAAATCCCGGCTATGAAGGCGCGCGCATGATCTTCGGCGCCATCATCGGGGCCGGCATCATAACCGTGCTCATCGCTCCCTTTGTCAGCCGCATGTTGCGGCTTTTCCCGCCTGTGGTCACGGGAACGATCATCCTCGTCATCGGGGTGTCGCTGATGAAGATCGGCATCAACTGGATATTCGGCATGCCGTTCGGGCCTACGGCGCCGAAGATCATCAACCCCGAACATGCGGCATGGCTGAATTCGGTGAAGGAGGCGGCAGGGGCCGCCGGCTCGACGCTGCCGCCTGTGCCGGCCGGGATGGGGCTGGCGCCCAGCGTTCCGAATGCGGCCTATGCGCCCGTATCGAACATCGTGCTTTCGCTGGTCGTGCTTGGCGTCATCATAGGTGTCGCGCGCTACGCGAAGGGTTTTCTGTCGAATGTCGCCGTTCTCGTCGGTATCGTAGCCGGCGGTGTCATTGCGGCATCGCTCGGCATGATGCATTTCGACAAGGTGGCCAACGCCGCGTGGTTCGCGCCGATCGCGCCGTTCCATTTCGGAATGCCGATTTTCGATCCGGTCCTCATCATCACCATGGTTCTGGTGATGATCGTGGTGATGATCGAGTCGACGGGCATGTTCCTGGCCCTCGGCGACATGACGGAAAAGAAGATCACCCAGCCGATGCTGTCGGCAGGCCTGCGCATGGATGGTCTCGGCACCGTGCTTGGCGGCATCTTCAACACCTTCCCCTATACGAGCTTTTCGCAGAATGTCGGGCTGGTGGGCGTTACCGGCATTCGCAGCCGCTTCGTCTGCGTGGCGGGCGGCGTCATCATGGTGGTTCTGGGCCTCATCCCCAAGATGGGCGCACTGGTGGAGGCGCTCCCCACGGTGGTGCTTGGCGGTGCGGGGATCGTCATGTTCGGCATGGTGGCGGCAACCGGAATCCGCATTCTGTCGGCCGTGGATTTCAAGGCCAATCGCAACAACCTGTTCATCGTGGCGATTTCGCTCGGCTTCGGCATGATCCCGGTCGTGGCGCCCGACTTCCACATCTGGCTGCCGAAGGCCATCGGCCCGCTGGTGGACTCCGGCATCCTGCTGGCATCCATTGCCGCCGTGGCGCTCAATCTGGTCTTCAACGGGGCCACCGGTGATGCGCAGGGCCTGCGCAAGGCCGCCATGTCGGCCGAAGCCTGAGACCAGAATCGCGGATCAACACGAAAAGGCCGCCCCAGGGGGCGGCCTTTTTCTGTGACAGACTGCTGCGTCAGATGGAGAAACTGGTTCCGCAGCCGCAGGAAGCCACGGCGTTCGGGTTCCTGATCTGGAATGACTGGCCCATCAGGTCGTCGACGAAATCGATGACGGAGCCGCCGAGATAGACCAGAGAAATGTCGTCGATCAGCACTGTTGCGCCATCTCTCTCGATGGCGACGTCGCCCTCATCGGGGCCTTCAACGAGATCGAACTTGTAGGAGAAGCCGGAACAGCCGCCACCTTCGACGGAAACGCGCAATGCGCTTTTGCCCGGGTCGCCGGAAACGATCCTGGCGATCCGCTTTGCTGCGGCTTCGGTTACTTCGACGTTGGAGTTCATCGCGGCGTTCGCGTTCACGGCGTCACCTTGCATTTGATTTCTCTTGATAGGTATGTACGCCGTGCCATCAAGTCAACAACTGGTCGCTGGCCATGAGTGCCCGTTGCGATCTGCGGAGAAAGTATGGACGAGGCAAGCATCGGACAGGGTATCGCGAACGCCGCTTATGAGGGAATAGGCTTCGGCTACCGGCCGCGCGCGCCTTATGCAACCGATCCCGCCAGAACGCGGGGAAGGTTCGTGCCGGAGCCGGAAAGCCCGACCCGCACTCCTTTCCAGCGTGACCGCGACCGCATCATTCATTCGACCGCATTCCGGCGTCTGAAGCACAAGACGCAGGTGTTCATCGCCCATGAAGGCGACCATTTCCGCACGCGGCTGACCCATTCCATCGAGGTGGCGCAGATTGCCCGGGCGCTGGCTCGCGCGCTGCGTGGCGATGAGGATCTCGCCGAGGCGGTGGCACTCGTCCATGACTTCGGCCACACCCCCTTTGGCCATACCGGCGAGGATGCGCTGAACGCGAAGATGGCTGCCTGGGGTGGTTTCGATCACAACGCCCAGTCTCTGCGTATCGTGACGCGGCTGGAGCGGCGCTATGCGGAGTTCGACGGTCTGAACCTGAGCTGGGAAACGCTGGAAGGACTGGTGAAGCACAACGGGCCTCTGACCGGCGCGAATGGCGAGGGCCTTGATGGCGAGCTGCCGGCCACCATCCGCGCTTACAACGAACTGCACGATCTCGAACTCGACCGCTTCGCCGGGATAGAAGCCCAGTGCGCGGCGATTGCCGATGACATCGCCTATAACACCCATGACATCGACGATGGCCTGAGAGCAGGGCTTCTCAAACTGGACATGCTGGAGGATCTGGCACTGCCGGGCAAAATTCTGCGTCAGGTGAGGGAGCGCTATCCCGCCTTGGACGATGTGCGCGTCGGCCACGAACTGATGCGGCGTCAGATCACAATCATGGTCGAAGACGTGATCAGGGCCGCCACTGAAAATCTGGCGCGCCTGCGGCCTGAAAGCGCCGAGGCGGTGAGGGCGGCCGGTGAAACCATCGTCACCTTCACGCCGGCCATGGCGGTGGAGGAAAAGGAACTGAAGGCGTTTCTCTACAAGCATCTCTACCGGCATCCGGAAGTCATGCGCGTGCGCGTCAATGCGGAGAAGATCGTCTGCGATCTGTTCGACGTCTATTTCTCCGACCCGCGCGCCATGCCGGAAGGCTGGCGAGAGGGGCTTGATCGCGCGGAAGATCGCATAAAGACGCGTCATGTCGCCGATTTCCTCGCCGGCATGACCGATACCTATGCCGTGAAAGAGCACCGGCGTTTGTTTGACCACACGCCGGATTTGAGTTAGGCGCAGGAAAACTCACTGATCGGTGAGAATACACCTTAAAATCGGCTGACTGGCCCCAAGCTGTTATCGAAAGCCTCCTCATGAACATCTTCGCCGACTTCACCGCGCGGATCATCAAAGCAGTCGAAGCGCTTGATCTGAAGGACAAGGACGGGGGCGTGCTCGATCTGTCACGCATCTGCGTCGAACCGCCACGGGATGCAAGCCATGGCGATCTGGCCACCAACGCCGCAATGGTGCTGGCCAAGCCGTCCGGACAAAATCCGCGCGCGCTGGCGGATCGAATCGTCGCGACGCTGCGTGAGGATGTCGATGTTGCCGGGGCGGAGGTGGCGGGTCCCGGCTTCGTCAATCTTCGCCTCACCGATGCGTTCTGGCAGAAGCATCTGGCTTTCATCCTGTGCAAGGCCACCGATTATGGCCGCTCCACCGCGGGTGCCGGACGCAAGGTGAATGTGGAATATGTCTCGGCCAACCCAACCGGCCCCATGCATGTTGGCCATTGTCGCGGCGCCGTGGTGGGCGATGCGCTCGCCAATATCATGGATTTCGCCGGCTATGAGGCGACCAAGGAATATATCATCAACGATGCGGGTGCGCAGATCGACGTACTCGGCCGTTCCGTTCTGCTGCGCTATCGCGAGGCGCTTGGCGAAAACATTGGCGATATTCCGGCAGGGCTGTATCCCGGCGATTATCTGGTGCCCGTGGGGCAGGAGCTTGCTTCGGAATTTGGCCGTAAGTTGCTGGAAATGCCGGACAATGAGGCGCTGGCAATCGTCAAGGATCGCACCATCGACGCCATGATGAAGATGATCAAAGATGATCTGGCGTTGCTCAACGTGCGCCACGACGTCTTCTTTTCCGAGCGCACCCTGCACGCCGACAATGCCAATGCAATCCGCTCGGCAATCAACGACCTGACCCTGAAGGGCCACATCTACAAGGGAAAGCTTCCGCCGCCCAAGGGTGAGAAGCCGGAAGACTGGGAGGATCGCGAGCAGACGCTGTTCCGCTCCACCGCTGTTGGCGACGACCTTGACCGCGCTCTGGTCAAGTCCGACGGCACTTACACCTATTTCGCCGCTGACGTTGCCTATCTGAAGAACAAGGTCGATCGCGGATTCGTAGAGCTGATCTATGTGCTGGGGGCCGATCACAGCGGCTATGTCCGGCGTCTGGAGGCGCTGGCGCGCGCCGTTGGCGGCGACAAGGTCGAGCTCACCGTTCTGCTTTGCAATCTTGTCAAGCTGTTCCGCGACGGCGAGCCTGTGCGCATGTCCAAGCGCTCGGGCGACTTCGTCACTTTGCGCGAAGTGGTTGAGGAGGTCGGGCGCGATCCGATCCGCTTCATGATGCTTTACCGCAAGAACAGCGAGCCGCTGGACTTCGACTTCGCCAAGGTCACCGAGCAGTCGAAGGACAATCCGGTTTTCTATGTGCAGTATGCTTCGGCGCGCTGCCATTCCGTGTTCCGTCAGGCGAAGGAGCAGATGGGCATCTCGGAGCCTGACCGCGCAACGCTTTCGGCTGCCGTTTCCGGCCTCACCGACGAGGGCGAAATCGGGCTGGTGCGCAAGCTTGCCGAATACCCGCGCCTGATAGAGCAGGTTGCCTCATCGCAGGAGCCGCACAGGCTTGCCTTCTACCTTTATGACCTTGCCAGCGCGTTCCATGCACACTGGAATCGTGGCACGGATAATCCGGACTTACGTTTTGTTAAGGTTAACGATCCACAATTGACCCTTGCCAGACTAGGGCTGGTGCAGGCCGTTGCGGATGTACTTCAATCCGGTCTGACGCTTATCGGGGCCGATGCACCGAAGGAAATGCGTTAGACAGCAGCGGAATACCTGTCACCATTTGCCCACATTGCGCTGGTAGGGGCCAACCTTACGCGACGTCGATGGCGTCCGATTGTGCGAGTTCGGGAACGACGATGGCAGACAGAACCCAGCTGAGGATAGCAGACCGCGACGATATCGCGGCGGATGATCCGTTCGCGGAGCTGACACGGATCATGGGTTTCGACCCGCGCGTGCCAGTGAAGCCGGACAATGAACCTCGCTTCGAAGACGTTGCTGACGATGATTTCACCATCGACCTTGAAAAGGAGTTGATGGGTGAGTTCGGTGAGGAGCCGCAGGCTGCGGCCTGGCCGGAAGCCGGCAACGATGCTTCTGTAAGCTATGATGCTTCCGCAAACTATGCAGGCGCGGATACCGCCGCGCAGACGCCTTCGGCTGCTGAACCGGATTTCAATTTCGACGACATCTCGTTCGATGAGCCTGCCTTTGAGCAGCAAGCCGGCGCCCATTCCGAAGCGCCGGTCGCCGCTGTGCAGAGCGCAGAGGTGGACTATCCGGATTTCGATCTTGCCTTGGAGCAGGAGCTGACGGTCACCGGAACTGCCGACGCGGATCCCTTCGCCGATTTCGATGCCGCTCTCACCGATGAGCTGGCCGGACAGGCGCAGCCAGCAGATGATTTTGCCGTCTTCGACGATGCCGATTTCGCCTTTGAAGAACCTGCCGCTGTCGCGCATGAGCCGCAGGCTCCCGCAGCCTCTGAGCAGGTTTTTGATGCTGGTGACGATTTTGAACGTCAACTGGCAGCCGCGGTGTTTGATGAGCAGCCATCTGCGGATGAGCCTGAATGGGATGTTGCTCCTGCCGATGGATTGCATGTTGCACCTCAATCCTATGAGCAGCCGCACGATGATTTTGTATATGCTCATGCCGAGCTGCCTTCCGTTGAGGCGGAAGTGGCAGACGAAGCGCCGGCTCCCAGCCTTGAGGATGAGCTGAACGCCTTGCTTAACCGCATGTCGGCCCGGCCTCAGCCCGGCTACGAACCGGATTTCGAGCTGGAACGACCTCTCGACGTTCATGTGGAGCATCAGGCAGCCGCTGCCGACGTTGCGCAGCAGACTGCCGCGCCCGTATCTGCGCGTGATGATTTCGACCTGGATCTCGATCTCGGCGATTTCGGTTCCGAATCTGCGCAGAACGTTCAGCCGCAGTTCGAGCCGCAGACCCCGGCCGATCCTGTCGATGCACTGAAGTCCTTCATCCCGGCTGCCGCAACTGTCGCGGCGGCAACGCAGGCTCACAGCTGGAGCCGCAGCACGCCGTTCCTGCGCCCGCAGCAACAGCCTGCTGCAGTGCCGCAGCCGCAGGCGAGCGCCCAGCCTGACGTGCAGGCGAATGCTGCGGCATGGCAGCGTCATCAGCCGCAGCATTCATCTGACGCCTATCAGGTGACCTCCGACGCCTACGCGCCTGAGACGCCCGCTGCAGCTCCGGTGGCGCACGAGCAGCCCGTGCCGCAGGCACCGGCCCGCCCGCCCGTTGCGGAGATTCCCGAGCTTGAGACCATCGATATTCCTGAGCGGGCCGTCGCTCTCGCCGATGATCTGGAAATTCCGGATGTGCCGTTCGAGCAGGATGTAGCCGAGCCGGCTTCCTATGATGATCTGGAAGCCGATTTCGCCGATCTTCTCAGCGATATGAACATCGCCGAAGCTGAAGCCGCTCAACCTGCCGCACAGCAGGCTGACGTGTTTGCTGCGCCTGCTCAGAAACAGGCAGAAAATGCTGTCGCACAGGCAGCCCAGCCATCGTCATCCTATGACCGGACTTTTGACGAGGATTTCGACTTCGATTTCGATGCCGCTGCACAACACTCCTATCAGCCGGCCGCAGCCGCGGCTGCGGATGATGGATTCGATTATGATCCCGATTATGGTGAGACCATTTCGGAAGCGGAGGACAAGAAGCCGCGCAACCGTTTGTGGCTGGCCGGGGCGATCGTCGCCGCAGTGGCCGTAATTGGTGGCATTGGAGCGTTCGCTCTCTCTTTCGGCGGGGGTGATTCCGGCGATGCGCCTGTACTCGTCCGCGCTGATGACGCGCCGATCAAGGTCAAGCCGGAAAATCCCGGCGGCACCGTGATCCCCAATCAGGACAACAAGGTCTACGACATGGTTGCCAGGGGCGGTAATCCGGCGGCACCCACTCAGGAAAAACTCGTCTCTGACGCCGAGAAGCCTGTGGATGTTGCCGCAAGGGCTCCCGAGGCGCGTGTGGTGGGCGAGGGTGCGCCGGCTTCCGCCAAGTCGGAAGAGCGCGTCGCTCCGGCTACCGTTGATGATGTCGCCTCTGAGGAAACACCTGCCGTTGCGCCGCGCAAGGTTCGCACCATGGTCGTGAAGCCCGACGGCACGCTGGTGCCTCGCGAAGAACCCGCGCCGGCCCAGCAGGTTGCGGCGACCGAACCGCAGGATCCGGCGCCGCAGGCGGTGAGCGCTCCCGGTGCCGAACAGACCGGTGCCGTGACGCCGGCGGCAAAGCCCCAGCAGTCCGCCAATACGCCTTCGGCAGCTCCTGTTGCTCCGCAGCGCCCTGCTGAACAGCCGGTGAACATCGTTGGCGAGGTCAAGCCGGGGCAGGTCGCAGCACTCGATCCCAACGCGGCGGCAGCCGGAACATGGGCTGTGCAGATCGCTTCGCAGCCAAGCGTCGAGGCCGCCCAGTCCACCTATCAGGATCTGGCCCGCCGCTATGCCAGCGTGCTTCAGGGCCGCAGCGTCAACATCGTCAAGGCTGAAGTGGCCGGTAAGGGCACCTTCTACCGGGTCCGCGTAGCAAGCCAGTCGCGTGCCGAGGCGATCAGCCTCTGCGAGAGCTACAAGGCTGCTGGCGGGAACTGCTTCGTTTCGAAGTAAAACGCCTGCGAGCCAGACTTTTGAAAAAGGGCCGGCGCCACCATGCGCCGGCCCTTTTGCATGGGCGTGGCGAATGATTCCCTTTCCCGCACGAACCCGGTAAATTCGGGCCATGACCGAATCAAAATCACTTATTCTCGGCTGTTCAGGCCACTCGCTCTCCCGCGAGGAAATCCGCTTCTACCGTGGCGAATGTCCCTGGGGTTTCATCCTGTTCGCCCGCAACATCAGCGAGCCGGAGCAGATCCGTGATCTGGTGGCATCGATGCGCGATTGCGTGGGACGCGACGATGCGCCGGTGTTCATCGATCAGGAAGGGGGCAGGGTGCAGCGCCTGCGCCCGCCACTGGCCCCGAACTATCCGCCGGCTGCCGCGGTCGGCGAAATCTACCGGCGGGATCGCGAGGCCGGCCTGCGCGCCGCCTGGCTGCATGGCCGCATGCACGCCTTCGATCTTGCGCGTTACGGGATCAGCGCCGATTGCCTGCCGGTTCTGGATGTTCCGGTCGAGGGTGCCAGCGATGTCATCGGCCAGCGTGCTTATGGAGGCGATCCCGAGGTGGTCGCCGCTCTTGGCCGCGCCTCGGCCGAAGGGCTGATGGCCGGCGGCCTGCTGCCGGTCATGAAGCACATTCCCGGCCATGGCCGGGCTTCTGCCGACACGCATTTCGAACTGCCGACGGTGCACGCCTCCTTTGATGCGTTGCGCAGACACGATTTCGCCCCGTTCACGGCGTTGAACGATCTGCCGGCGGCAATGACGGCGCATGTGGTGTTCAGCGCAATCGATCCGGCAGGGCCGGCGACCACTTCGGGCAAGGTCGTGGAAGAGGTGATCCGCGGCGAGATCGGGTTCGATGGCCTGCTGATCAGCGATGACATCTCGATGAAGGCGCTTTCTGGGGATTTCGGGGCCAAGGCAGCGGCAATCCTTGCGGCCGGCGTCGATATCGTTCTTCACTGCAACGGGGTCATGGAGGAGATGACTGCCGCCGCAGCGAAGGCAAAAGCGCTGGAAGGTGCGGCACGCAGGCGGGCCGACAGCGCAATGGCTGTCATCGGTGCGAACAATGAAGGTGCTGAAGACGAGCTTCGCGCCGAATTTGCGGAGTATTTCGCGGCGGTGGCCTGAGCCGCCGACAAGGGCTGCAAGACGGCCCAGCAGGCATATCGGAGCAACGGAACGTGGCGCAAACGGCAGCAGGTGATCAGAAGCCAGTCAGGCCAACGCCCATGGAGCGGCTGTGGGCGAGTGGTGACGACGATCGCCGCACCGACGATCCTGCTCTTGTCGTCGACGTCGATGGATTTGAAGGCCCGCTCGACCTTCTCCTGCATCTGGCCCGCAATCAGAAAGTCGATCTGGCTCGCATTTCGGTGCTGGCGCTGGCCGAGCAATATCTCGTCTTCATCGACAAGGTGCGCGCGCTGCGGCTGGAGCTTGCCGCCGATTATCTCGTCATGGCTGCGTGGCTGGCCTTCCTGAAATCGAAGCTGCTGATCCCGAAGCAGCCGGGTGAGGAGGGGGAAAGCGGCGAAGAACTGGCGGCAGTGCTGCAATTTCGCCTGCGTCGTCTGGAAGCGATGCGCGACGCGGCAGCAAGGCTGGTCAACCGAAACCGTCTCGGTCGCGATGTTTTCGCACGCGGCATGCCCGAACTCGTGATCGTTGAAAAGCGCAACCAGTATTCGGCAACGCTTTACGATCTTCTGAGCGCATATGCTTCCCAGCGTCAGCGGCAGGCCATCACCAATGTGCAGATCGCGAAGCGCGGCGTGTGGTCCCTGAAGCAGGCGCGCGATATCCTGACCCGTATGGTCGGCGAATTGCGCGACTGGACGGCGCTCGACAGTTTTCTCATCAAATATCTGGTTGCGCCGGCGGAGCGGCGCACGGCGATAGCCAGTTCCTTTGCCGCTTCTCTGGAACTCGTTCGTGAGGGCTCTGTTGAGGTGCGCCAGCATGAACCTTTCGCCCCCATCTATGTACGGGCGCGCGACACCGGCGATTCCGGCGGAGCTTCATCATGAGCGAAGGCCGCAATGCCTCGGTGATCCCTTTTCCATTCGATGACGAGGGCGCAAATGAAAGCTCCCGCCGCGACATCGCGGAGGTGATCCGCATGGCCGAAGCGATCGTCTTTGCAAGCGCCGCGCCGGTCAGCGAAAAGCAGCTTGCGGAACGTCTGCCCGCCGGGGTCGATGTGGCGGCCAGCATGCGGCGTTTGCAGGAAATCTATGCTCCACGCGGCGTGAATCTTTTGCGTATCGGCGACGGCTGGGCGTTCCGTACGGCCGGCGATCTGGCCTTTCTGATGAGCCGGGACACGGTGCAGCAGAAGAAGATGTCACGGGCCGCGCTCGAAGTTCTGGCCATCATTGCCTATCACCAGCCGGTGACACGAGCAGAGATCGAGGAAATTCGCGGTGTCGAAACCTCGAAGGGCACGCTCGACACGTTGCTCGAAACCGGGTGGGTGCGAATGCGCGGGCGGCGCAAGTCTCCGGGGCGACCAGTTACCTATGGCACGACGGAAGCATTCCTCGATCATTTCTCCCTTGAGGAATTGCGTGATCTGCCGGGAATTGATGAATTGAAGGGGGCAGGGCTCCTGTCCGGCCGCATGCCGGCCAATTTCTCCATACCATTGCCGCCGGTCGATGCCGATGCGCTGAGTGATGACGAGGACCCGCTGACGGATCTCGACCTTGAGGATCTGGGCCTTCTGACGCCCCGTGTCACGGAAGATTGAAACCGTTGAGGGACCAGGGTGCGCGCTTTTGCGCGGCATTGAGACCTGAAACTGCGTGACAATCTTAAATCAGTCGTGAACATAGCGCTGGTTGCGTTTGAAACTGAACGCGAAAACGCATAGATCAGTGTTCAGGAACACTTACGAGAGAGAGTGCAATGGGTTCGTTTTCGATTTGGCACTGGCTTATCGTGCTGGTGATCGTGCTGCTGGTTTTCGGCCGCGGCAAGATTCCGGAACTGATGGGCGATATGGCCAAGGGCATCAAGAGTTTCAAGAAGGGTATGGCCGACGACGATGACGACAAGCGCACTGTCGAACATCGCGCCGATGAAACCGTTTCCCCTTCCAAGGAAAAAGCTGGCAAGAGCTGATTCCATTTTTGCTTGTCAGGTTGAATAGCCATGCTTGATGTCGGCTGGTCTGAGATGCTGGTGATCGCGATCGTGATGATCGTGGTCGTCGGGCCAAAGGATTTGCCCAAGATGCTGCGTACCTTTGGTCGTATGACGACCAAGATGCGCGGCATGGCGAATGATTTTCAGCGGCAGTTCAACGAGGCTATCAAGGAAGCCGAACTTGACGACGTGAAGAAATCCGTCGATTCCCTGCGCGGTCTCAATCCTGCAGCGGAAATCCGTAAGCAGCTGAATCCGTTTGAAAAGGCTGCTGCCGACGTCAGGAGCAGCATGGATGATGCCGGAAAGCTGAAGGCGACGCCTGTTCCTGAAGTCACGCCGGCGGCAAGTGATGCGCCTTTCCCGGCAATGACAGACGCCTCAGTGCCACCCGAGCAGACCAGTGTTGCCGCCAGGACAGTGAAAACCCCGGCAAAGGCAGCCACGGCGAAGACGTCTGCGGCGAAAGCGGATGGCAGGGCCAGTGTTGCCGCTGCGCCTGCCGCGAAGAAAGTTGCCGCAGCTAAAGCTGTGAAAGCTCCCGCAGCGAAGAAGGCAGCGGCACCAAAAGCTCCGGCGGCAAAGAAGGCAGAAGCACCGAAAGCTCTGGCACCCAAAGCTAAAGCCGCGGCGCCAAAGGCGGCCACGCCCAAACCCGCCAAAACTGATTCTGCGGCACCCAAAACGGCAGAGGCTGTAAAACCGGCAGCCGCCAAACCCCGCACCCGTACTGCAAGCAAGACGACGAGGACGCCCAAGTGAGCGCCAGCGATAAGGATGAGGTCGAGCAGTCGTCTGCGCCTCTCATAGAACATCTGATGGAATTGCGGACCCGGCTGATCTGGTCGATCGGCGGGTTTTTCGTCGCCTTCCTGTTCTGCTTCTTCTTTGCCAAGGCGCTGTTCAACTTTCTGGTCGTCCCGTTCAAATGGGCGACCAGCTGGGCCGGGCTTGATCCGACCAAGGTCGAGCTGATCTATACGGCACCGCAGGAATTTTTCTTCACGCAGATCAAGCTTGCCATGTTTGGCGGCATGGTCATCGCTTTTCCGCTCATTGCCACGCAGATCTACAAGTTCATCGCGCCGGGCCTCTATCGTAATGAACGTGCGGCGTTCCTGCCTTTTCTGATCGCGTCGCCGATCCTGTTCCTGATTGGCGCGTCGCTGGTCTACTTCTTCTTCACCCCGATGGTGATGTGGTTCTTCCTGACCATGCAGCAGTCCGGCGGCGACGGTGAGGTGCAGATTTCCCTGCTGCCGAAGGTTTCGGAATATCTCAGCCTCATCATGACGCTGATCTTCTCCTTCGGCCTCGTGTTCCAGCTGCCGGTGGTGACAAGCCTGATGGCGCGGGTGGGAATGTTGTCGTCTCAGGCACTTGTCGACAAGCGCAAGTGGGCAATCGTCATCGCGTTCGTGGTGGCGGCGGTGCTCACGCCGCCCGATCCTCTCAGCCAGATCGGTCTCGCCATTCCGACGATCATCCTTTACGAAATCTCGATCATCACGGCCCGCATGATCGAGCGTTCCAAGGCCAAAGAAGAAAGCGCGCGCAAAGCCGAAGACGGCGGGGAAGAAAAGCCGGAAGACAGCCCGCCTGCCGACAATCCGGCCTGATCATCTTGTCCTTGCAGATGAAATCGCCCGCCATCCGCAGCGGGCGATTTTTTCTGTGCAAAGGCCTGCGCCGGCCTCCATTACGCAGATGCGCAGCCCGCGATTACGCAGGGTCAGTGGAACCTGCAGGTGTTCTCCACATTTCAGATGAGGGCGGGATATCCAGTTCTTAACGAGGACAAGAGATGAAAACGCTGGCCGATCTTTTCGAGCACACGCTCAAGGACATCTACTACGCTGAAAACGCGCTGACCAAGGCTCTGCCCAAGGTTTCCAAGGTGGTGAAAAGCCCCGACCTGAAGAAAGCCGTCGACGGTCACCTGAAAGAGACCAAGGGGCAGATCGAAACCCTGAAGAAGGTTTTCGCGACAATCGACGTGAAAGCCGAAGGTGAAAAATGCGATGCGATCGAAGGCCTTATCAGGGAATGCGAAGGCCTGATGGAGGAGGCATCGGGCAATGCGCTGGATGCGGGCCTGCTGGCCGCTGCGCAGGCCGTCGAACACTACGAGATTGCCAGATATGGCTCGCTGCGGGAATGGGCGAAGGTGCTCGGAAACACCGAGGCGCACAATCTGCTGACCGAGATTCTCGATCAGGAAAAGGCGGCCAACAACAAGCTCACCAATCTCGCCGTCTCATCGCTGAACAAGAAGTAATCAGCGCGTTCAAGGCTGGATCCGGTCAGGAAAAGCCACGCCTCGGGCAAGGCGTGGCCGAGGTGCATTATCGCCAGGACCGGCCTTCGCCGCTTGCACGGCATCCCAGAGGCGGAGCAACATTGCCGAATGTCGCGTGAAGCCGATCGCAGCCCCATTTGTTGATCGGACCGGGCATGCGGCTGTTGAACTCAATACCGACCTCGTCATACGGCGTTTCGGTATTCGTAACGTAGCTGTACCATCGCCAGCTTACCGCAATGACGACCGCTATGGCGGCGATAAGCACGATCTGTACAAGCTTCTTCATGCGGCGATTCCCAGCTAAGTATCGCCGCCTTTAGCGGAATCGTCTGCTTCCGGTCAAACGCGCCTTGCGCTCCCGGCGTTTATTCCCGTGCATGGCCCGCGCGTCCGCGGTGCGCCTGTAGATCCTATGTCAGATAGCGCCTGAACCATTCGATGGTGCGGTCCCAGGCAAGCCTGGCCGCAGCCTCATCGTAACGCGGGGTCGAGTCGTTGTGGAAGCCGTGGTTCACCCCGGGATAGATGTAGGCTTCATAGGTCTTGCCGTGTTCCTTCAGTGCGGCCTCATAGGCGGGCCAGCCCTCGTTGATGCCGGTGTCGAGTTCGGCATAGTGGATCAGCAGCGGCGCCTGTATGCGCTCAACGTCTTCGGTTCTTGCCTGACGTCCATAGAAGGGAACGGCTGCAGCCAGTTCCGGATAGGCCACAGCTGCCGCATTGGAAACGCCTCCGCCATAGCAAAAGCCGGTAATGCCGATCCTGTCGGTGGCGAGATCGCTTTTCATCAGAAATTCTATGGCTGCAAAGAAGTCGTTCATCAGCTTTTCTGGATCGACCTGCCGCTGCAATTCCCGCCCTCTTTCGTCATTTCCGGGATATCCGCCAACGGATGTCAGGCCATCGGGCGCAAGCGCTACGAAACCTGCCTTCGCGACGCGGCGCGCTACATCCTCAATATAGGGATTGAGCCCCCTGTTCTCGTGCACCACCACGACTCCGCCCACAGGCCCTTCAGCCGCAGCCGGGCGCACCAGATAACCCCTCACATCGCCATTTCCATTCGGCGAAGGGTAGGTGATGTATTCAGCGATGATGTCCGGATCGGTGAATTCGACCTGTTGTGCGAGCGCATAGTTCGGGCTCAGCGATGCCAGAATGGCTGCGGCGGTCATGCCACCTACGGTGAATTTGGCGGCGCGGTCTAGGAACTCGCGCTTGCTGATCCTGCCGTGTGCGTAATAGTCGTAGAGTTCAAGCAGTTCCTGCGGAAAATCCTTCGCTGTGAGACGGGTCATGACCGGCGCTCCGCGCTGTTGGCAACGCAGGAGTATAGGCAGACTTGCCGCCTGCCGGTGTTCACAAATTCGTTTGCTAATGGCAGGTGGAAAGGCAGCGCATCACATCATGTGCCCCGGCGCGATTGCACCTTCCTAGTCGAGATGCAGCTTGTGCAGGATGCGGTGAACGATCGGCGCGAAGATGATGCTGAAGGAAGCCAGAAAGAAAACGCTGGCGTAAAGGCCGTAAAGACCGATGAAAAGTTTGCCGGAAAAGCTGGTGGGCACTTCAATCAGTCCGAAGCCGCTCAGCATATAGGCAGCGTGCAGTATCGCTTCTTCAAGGCCCTTCCCCTCGAAAAACACAAGGCCGATCACGCCGACGCCAATCGAGACTGCCATCAGAGCCAGAACCAGAGCGGCATGGAGCAGCATTCGCGTGGCGAACCTGTGCTTTGGCAGATAATCGTCGGTGATCTTTTCATACATCTGGGAGACCGCAACGGTTCTGTCTTTTGTCCGGGGACGATGGCCTGGGAGCCTTGAACCATGGGCGTGAGCGGCACGCAATGGATTGAGTCAGGGTAGGGGTGGTAAGTCATGTGAAGCCGGACCGTATGTCGCAGCCGCTACAATCAACAGCAATCTTCGTTGGTGTCATCACTTCTCGTGACTATCTGTTGTATCAGTGGTTTGGATTGAACGGTCTGGACATGGTGCTTTCGTTGAGATGGCCATCCCGATATGTGCTGAAGCGTACCGCAGTTACCGCCTTGCTGGCGGCCGCCATATCGATATCCATTTCCTCGGGAATTCGCTATCTGACCGGCTCTGAGGCGGATACGATAACGGTGATCGTCCGCTTTGTGCTGCCTTTCATGATTGCCATTCCATTGGGCATCATCTGGTTCAGCAAGCTGGAAAGCCTGGATATGGCCTATCGAAGCCTGCTGAAACAGGCCAGCGAACTGGCCTATTCCGCCAGCACCGATCCTCTGACCGGCCTGCTCAACAGGCGCAGTTTCGCCGAGCAGTTCGACCTCGCCATGGAGCATGGAATCAGGGGCGGATTCCTGATCGCAGATGTCGATTATCTCAAGACGATCAACGATGAATATGGGCATCTGACGGGCGACGATGCCATCATCTCGACGGCCTTCGCCCTGAAATCGGCTCTGGGAGAGGGAAGCCTCATCGCACGTATCGGCGGTGACGAATTCTGCGCCTTCATTCCGCTGCGGGATGGCGAAAGCGCTGCTGAGCTGATCGCAAGGATCGAAGGTCTTGCGGGCCGCCAGTTCCGAGAAAGAATCGGAAAGGACGAGCCTGTTCTTTCCATTTCATGCGGTTACGAGGTTTGCCGGCAGGGGCAGACATTCAGGGATATGATCGCCCAGACCGACAGCAATCTTTACCGGAAGAAACGTGCCAGAAAGAATATCGCTCGCGTGAGCCGAAAAAAATGGGAAGCGGACAGGGTGATATCCTGACCGGGTGAGAAGAGGCCGAACTCAGGTGCCGAGCACGCTTTTTTGACGGTTTCGGTTCCCGAGACTTGTATCTGGCACCTCACCCCATCTTCCGCAAAATGTTATGATTTCAGTGTGATATGCCCCGGCAGCGCCGCGCTCTTTCGCCGGTCATCTGCTCTCCCTGCTCCTGCAGGCGCCCGATCTTCCGGGTTTGCTTGTTGTGAACTGCAGCTGCGCCCTTTTTCGCGCCCGCCATCCAGAAGGGAGGTTGCCAGCTGTCCACCTTTCCCCGACGAATCGCCGTCGCCGAAATCTCTTTCGAGTTCACGCCGATTGCGTCATCCAGCTCGGTGCAGGAAACCGACTGATAGGCGGAGGGTTTCACGGCCGTGGAACCACAGCCGGCAAGGCTGAGCGCCAGCACGATGAATGCTGCTGAGGTCATGTAGCGCGGTTTCATCGGCTGCGCCCCTTCATTCTTGAAGCATCGGTGCCATCTACGTCATCATGGCAATGATACCGGCCAAATCTAAGGCACACTTACAGCGAAAGCGCGGAAATCCAATGTCAGACACGCTTATTTCGTATCCGCTTCAGTTGTAAGGTTTCTGTTGGATAAATTTTGTCCATTCCTGCGAGCGAATGCTGAGTATCAGCTTCGAAGAAGGAATGGTGGGCGATGTAGGGATTGAACCTACGACCCCACCCGTGTGAAGGGTGTGCTCTCCCGCTGAGCTAATCGCCCGCTCGTTGCCTTGTCGGCCAAGCGCGCCGCGATATAAGGGGCGGTATCCGTTTCTGTCAACCACCCCGGTTGCGACTGTAAGCAAACATTTTTGCGGGGGCCTGTCGCGGTGCGCCGGTCCGTCAGCGTGCAGCGTCCATAAGGCGGCGCGCCATCTCCACGGTGATCTCATCGAAGTGCGAGACGATGACGGAAGGATCGAATTCCCGGACGTGACGGTCGGTGTAGCCGAAATCCACCGCGATCACCGGAATCCCGGCAGCCTTGGCTGTGTCGATATCGGTGCGGGAATCGCCCACCATGATTGCATTGCGCGGATCGCCACCAGCTTTCAGAATGGTTTCCGTGAGATGGCGCGGATCCGGCTTGCGGAAGGGAAACGTATCCTGCCCGCAATTGGCTGAAAAATGCCTGCTGAGACCCAGCGCCTCGATCAGAGAAAGGGAATTCGCTTCATATTTGTTCGTGCAGATCGCCAGCAGGTAACCCTCGGCTTCAAATCGCGCGATGGTTTCGGCCACGCCCGGAAAGGGTTGCGATCTGCCGGGAATATTGGCCGTGTAATGCTCAAGGAAGACCTTCAGCAGCCTGTCCAGCTCCGAGGTCGAAAGCTCCTTGTTCTGTGCGGCGAAGGCGCGCTCGATCATTACGCGGCCGCCATTGCCGACAAACTGCCGGAATGATGGTTCGGATACCGCATCAAGCCTTGCAGTTTCCAGCGTGTGGTTCAGGCTTGCCATCAGATCGGGTGCGGTATCGACCAGAGTTCCGTCGAGGTCGAAGACTATAATCGGTGCGGTCATCTGCTGTTCCTGATTGTATGTGTCAAAAGCTGGTAGCCCGCAGGTCCATGGCTTGCAAGCGCAGCTGCCGGCACGTTCGAAGACGCGCAGACAGGAAGCTTTGACCGCACCGTCAAAAGTGCTAGGAGCCGGCATCGCAAAACATGGCGGGCATTCCAATGGACCAGAAGCAAATGAAGATCGAGGCGGCGCGCGAGGCGCTGGCCCACGTCTCGGACGGGATGAGGCTTGGTATCGGCACCGGCTCCACCGCCGAGGAATTCGTGCGCCTGCTGGCGCAGAAGGTTGCCACGGGACTGAACGTCGTCGGCGTTCCGACGTCGGAGCGGACGGCGGCGCTGTGCCGGGAACTCGGCGTGCCGCTTTCGACGCTGGATGAGACGCCCGAACTCGACCTCACCATCGATGGCGCCGACGAGATTGATTCGGAACTCAGCCTGATCAAGGGCGGCGGCGGAGCGCTGCTGCGTGAGAAGATCGTTGCTGCCGCTTCGGCGCGCATGATCGTCATCGCCGACAAGTCGAAGGTGGTCGACACGCTGGGACGCTTTCCGCTTCCCATAGAAGTGAACCGTTTCGGCCTGCGTGCCACCGAACTGGCGATCGCCGCAGCCGCCGGCCGGCTTGGGCTTTCCGGCGATATAAATTTGCGGATGACGGATTCGCAGCCATTTGTTACAGACGGCGATCATTTCATCCTGGATGCATCTTTTGGCCGCATTCCGGATACAAGAGCGCTATCCGAAGCTTTGCACGCCATTCCGGGCGTGGTGGAGCACGGTCTTTTCATCGGGCTGGCGTCTGCGGCGATTGTCGCCGGCAGCGACGGCATCGAAACCATACAAGCCGTCCGGTAAAATCAGGGAGCCCTGCCAGATCATGAAATTTCAGAACCGGATTCGTCGCCTCGCGGTCGCATGCACGGCCGCAGCATTGGTGTCCTTCTCTGTGCCGGCTTTCGCGCAGGATGTTTCCGACAGCCATCTGAAAGCTGCCCGCGACGCCGTTGCCTCCATCAATGCAACGGACGCCTTCGACGCCATCCTGCCGCAGGCCGCAGCCTCGCTGCAGGCGAGCCTCATCCAGAAGAATCCGGATCTGCAGGAGCTTATCGGTACAACGGTTTCCGCCAAGGCGCTGGCCATGGCATCCCGCCGTGCCGATCTTGAGCGTGAGGCAGCCCTTGCCTATGCGAAGGT
This sequence comes from Aquamicrobium sp. YD-1-mutant5, assembly GCF_059509755.1. Lineage (NCBI taxonomy): Bacteria > Pseudomonadati > Pseudomonadota > Alphaproteobacteria > Hyphomicrobiales > Phyllobacteriaceae > Aquamicrobium > Aquamicrobium sp. YD-1-mutant5. The sequence goes on along the minus strand of NZ_JCAKKP010000012.1, from coordinate 36,543 downwards.
TTTTTCTGAAGACGATCTGAAGGCCATTGCCGCATTCTACACCTCGGATGCCGGCAAGAAGCTGCTTGAAAGCGGCCCGATCGTTTCGCGTGAACTCGTTCGCGCCGCCGAAATCTGGCAGAACGGCATTGCGCGTGATCTGGCGCAGGAAGTCGGTGAAGCCTTGCAGTCGGCGGCCGGTGCGCAGGTGCAGCCGGCAGATGGCACGGAGGCTCCGGCCGAAGGGCAGGCGCCCTCCAGCGGCAACTGATTTTCCGTCTGACTGAATGTCGCATGAAGCCCGGCCTGTGCCGGGCTTTTCTTTTGTGCGGGTGCGTCCTACCTGTAAGCATCACTCCTGCCTGAAGGGTTTTTCACATGACCGCTTACGACTACGACCTCTTCGTCATCGGTGGAGGTTCAGGCGGTGTGCGCGCTGCGCGTGTCGCTGCGGCCATGGGAAAACGTGTCGCGATCGCGGAAGAGTATCGCTTCGGCGGAACCTGCGTCATCCGCGGGTGCGTGCCGAAGAAGCTGTTTGTCTACGCCTCGCAATACAGCGAGCATTTCGAGGACGCCGCCGGCTACGGCTGGAACGTTCCGCCAGCCAGCTTCGACTGGAATACGCTGCTGGCCAACAAGGACCGCGAGATCGCCCGGCTGGAAGGCATCTATCGCCGCAATGTCGAAGCCTCGGGTGCAACGATCCTTGATACGCGCGCCGAACTTGTCGATCGTCACACCGTGCGGCTGGTTGCTGATGACCGAACTGTGAGCGCCGATCAGATCCTCATCGCGACCGGCGGCCGTCCGTCACCGCATCCGGCCCTGAAGGGCCACAAGCACTGCATCACCTCCAACGAGGCATTCCATCTGGAGGCGCTGCCGAAATCGGTCATGGTCGGGGGCGGCGGCTACATCGCCGTCGAATTCGCCAACATCTTCCACGGGCTGGGGGTGGAGACGAGTCTCGTCTACCGCGGAATGAAGATCCTCAATCATTTTGATGACGACCTGCGCACCGGGCTTCAGGAAGCGATGACTGACAAGGGAATCGAAATCGTTTGTCGGGCCGTCGCGGAGGAAGTGGTGCGCCGTGACGATGGGCGCCTCGACGTGCGCCTGAGCAACGGCGAGACGCGCACTGTCGATCAGTTCATGCTGGCCATGGGCCGCTCACCCAACACGGAAGGTCTTGGGCTGGAGGCCGTCGGCATCGAGACTTCGGTGACGGGCGCGATCGTCGTCGATCCCTATTCGCGCACCAGTGTCGAAAACATCTGGGCGATCGGCGACGTGACTGACCGCGTGCAACTCACCCCGGTGGCGATCCACGAAGCGATGTGCTTTGTCGAAACCGCCTTCAGGGACAATCCCACCGCGCCGGATCACGATCTCATCGCCACGGCCGTTTTCTCGCAGCCGGAAATCGGCACGGTCGGTCTGTCCGAGCATGAGGCGGCGGAAAAATATCCTGAACTGGAAGTCTATCGCGCTTCCTTCAGGCCCATGCGCAACACGCTGTCGGGCCGCAACGAGAAGATGCTGATGAAGCTGATTGTCGATGCCGTCTCGCGCAGGGTGGTCGGCGCGCACATCATGGGGCCTGATGCGGGTGAGATGGCGCAGCTGCTCGGCATTCCTCTGAAGGCCGGTGTCACCAAGGATGACTTCGACCGCACCATGGCGGTTCACCCGACCGCTGCCGAGGAGCTTGTCACCATGTACAAGCCCACCTACCGGGTGCGCAAAGGCGAGCGGATCGACTGATCCGCCCGCAGGGGTTCGCTTACAGGATTGTTCCGGTCAGGATCAGAGCCGCTACGGTGAAGTAGATGGCAAGGCCCGTCACATCGACCAGCGTTGCCACGAAGGGCGCCGAGGCGCTGGCCGGATCGAAGCCGATACGCTTGAGGATGAAGGGCAGCATCGATCCCGTCAGGGAGCCGAAGGTGACGATGCCCACAAGCGCCAGCCCGATGGTCAGGGCGATGAGGTGCCAGTAGGGGCCGTAGTCATAAAGTCCCAGATACTGCCACAGAACGATGCGGATCATGCCGACGGCGCCAAGCATCGCGCCGAGCACAAGACCGCTCGGCAGTTCGCGCAGGGCAACCCGCCACCAGTCGCCGAGCGAAAGCTCGCGCAGGGCGAGCGCCCGGATGACCAGCGATGTTGCCTGCGAGCCGGAATTGCCGCCGGAGCTCATGATGAGCGGAATGAACAGGGTCAGCACGATCGCCTTTTCGAGTTCCACCTCATAGTGCTGCATGACGCTGGCAGTCAGCATTTCGCTGAGGAACAGCGCACACAGCCAGCCGCCGCGCTTCCCGATCATCGAAAGGAAGCCCATCTTCATGTAGGGCTCGTCCAGCGCTTCCATACCGCCGAGGCGATGCACGTCTTCGGTGTTTTCCTCGATCATCGTGTCCAGAACGTCGTCCACCGTGACGATGCCCAGGATCTTGTCGTCTTCGACCACAGGAACGGCCAGCAGATCATATTTGCGGATGAGCTGCGCCACCTGCTCGACATCCATCAGCGGCGGCACGGAAACCGGCGTGGTGTCGGCCGCGATCGATACGATGCGGTCTTCGGGCTGGCTGGTGATCAGCTTGCGCAGGCCGAAGGCGCGCAGCAGATGATGCGTGGCGGGGTCGACAACATAGATGGCATAGACCGTTTCGCGGGTGCGCTCCACCTGACGGATGTAGTCCAGCGTGCGCGCCACGGTCCAGTCCGGCGGAACGCTGACATATTCGGTGGTCATGATCGAGCCGGCGCTGCCTTCCGGATAGCCGAGGATAGCCAGCAGCGAATGGCGCAGCGAAGGCGCCATGGCATGCAGCAGCTCCGATCTGGCCGGCTCCGAAAGTTCGCGCAGCACGTCGGCGGCGCGGTCGGCAGACATTTCCGCAAGCAGCCTGCCGGCAAGCGGCCGGGGCAGGGCGGCGATCAGCTCCGATGCGTCTTCAAGCTCGGGCTGGTCGAAGATTTCGACGGCGCGCTCAAACGGAACTGTTGAAAGCAGCTCAGCCGCGAGATCGCGGGGCTCATTGTTCAGCGCTTCGACCATATCCGCGACATGGTCGTTGGCGAGAACCCGGGCGATTGCAATGGCGTCGCCGCTCATGGCGGGCGAAAAATTGTTCATTTGGCTCACTCCTTGCCGTCGGCCGGAGGCGAGCCCGGAAGGGTCACATCAGACAGACGGCGATTTTATTCGACTGTAACTGTCGCCAGACATGGCGGGGTTGACCTTTCCGATCGCAGGTTTGGTTGAAGGCTGCGAGTGGCCGCAACATAGGAAAGTAAAAGGGCAAGTCAACCGGCAATGAGACAGGAACTCTGGTCCTGTCAACTTTGGCTGCTGGTTCTCAGGCGACGACGCGGAATATGCAGCCAGCCGTCGGCCGCCTGTGGTGGGCGGTTGAGAATTTCGGTGAGTTCGGGCGGCAGGCTGGGGATCAGCGGCTCCTTGGTCGCCACGCCGTCGGCAATGGTGAGGACGCTGTGATAAAACTCTTCGCCGGAAGCCGACCGCGGCGGAGCCTGTTCGTGCATGACGCTGATGACGGTCACGCCGGGGCAGTTGTCCCGGATGGCCTGATGGAAGGCGATCTTGCTTTCCGGGTCCAGCGCGCCCGTCGCCTCATCGAGGAACAGCAGGCCGGGCTTGTGCAGGATGATGCGGGCAACGACCAGCTTCTGCTTCTGACCGCCTGACAGCAGCTGGTCCCAGCTTTTGCCCGCGCGGGTTTCATCTGCCAGATGTTCGATGAATTCGCCGAGCCCCGCTTTGTGAAGCGCTGCGGCCACCGTTGCGTCATTGTGGTTTTCAGGCCCCTGCGGCAGGCAGACAAGCTCCTTGAGAGTGACGGGCAGCAGTTTTACTTCCTGCGCGGCATAGAAACTCGTCACCCCTTCCGGGAAGGCGATCGTGCCGCCGCCGTAAGGCCACAGGCCGTTGAGGGCCTTGATCAGCGATGTTTTTCCGCAGCCGGACTCGCCCTTGAGGAAAGTCCATTCGCCACGCCTGAAGCCAAGCCTGTCGCAGACAAGGAAGGGCACGCTGCCATGGCCGTGATGGCTGAGGCGCAGGCTGTGGATGGCAAGCCCGAACACAGGGTTCTGGGTCATATAGCGGAATTCGCAGTCGCCGGTGAGGCGATAGAAATTTACCGGCTCCTGCACGCTCTCAATGGCCTGAGCGAGATCGATGACACGACGGCTGTTGGCGCGCAGGGTCGCGATCGCCGGCATGACATGGATGAACCACGAACACTGGCTGATCAGGGAGTTCACCAGTTCCGCGCCGGTGATGTAGCCTTTGAGGTCTATGCGGTTGTGGATGAAGGGCAACAGGCCCGGACCATAGGCGACGACGCGGGCGCCAACGAAATTATAGATGCGCTCGAAGGAACCGTAGCCGGCATTGATCCAGTTCAGCCGCCCCCAGGTGCGGTCGATCTCGGTGTAGAGGCGCTCATGCATGGTCTTCTGCACCGCTTCGCCATGCGCGGATGCCACATGGAAGCTGCGCCGCAGCAGGGTGGAAAGCTCGCCGCGGTAACTGCCTTCGGCCTTCTGCATGCGGATCGACAAGCGCTCCAGAAGGCCGCCCAGCCGAACCGCGATCCATGTGTTGACCGGCACATAGGCGGCAACCGCCACCAGCGCGAAGACGAGGCCGCCATATTCACCCAGAAATTCAAAGCCGCGCACTTCCGTTGATGTTTCAAGCAGCTTCTGGCCGACGAAGAAAACCGAACTCGCCACCGCGATGACGCCCATTGCAAGGCCGATGGCGCCGCCGGTCATGCCCTTGATCGATTCCTGTATGCGCTGGTCGATGTTATCGGGCGCGGTATCGGCTCCGTGCTGGGCGTGAAAATGCGTGTGGTTGGCATCCAGCAGCGCGTCGTTGAACCTGGAGTTGAGCCAGGCGCGCCAGCGGCGATGCAGCGTGGCCGACACGAAGCTCTTGGTGCCGGTGATGCCCGCATCCTTGAACACAACCAGAGCGACGAGAAAGGCCGCATTGCTCAGAAGACTGGCCAGAGGCGCTTCGTTTGTGGGGCTGTGAAAATAGGCGATGGAATTGACCAGTTCGCCCGAAGCCACGGCGAACCATACGCCGACCTTGCTGGAAAATGCGGTCAGGAACGCGACAACGAGGGTAAGGCCCCAGGCTTCTCTCCATCTGTCGGAGAACCAGTAGGCACGCATCAGCCCCCAGAACGACTGCATCGCGGAAACAGGCGTGCGGGAAGCCGGCGTCTTGCCGTCGCCTCTGCTGCCTTTCCACTGTGCTGGGCCGAACCTGAACACGATACCGATCAAACCTCTCGAATTCTGTTACAGAGAGTAACACTGCTTGATCAGATTCAATTAGTAATGTGTCGTGAACAGGAAGGCTGTGGCGTGAAGTGACATCCGCGCCACAGCACGCAAAACGCGAGCGAATTAATTTGAATTCCAAAAAATCAATATAAATCAGATGGCTGTGGGTTTTCCCTGAAACTCTTGTGTGGTTTACCTTTGGTAAACAGATCACGAGTGCCCGCTGCGACGGGGAGGCTGCACACCACGCATTTCTGTCGGCCTGATGGCTGGGAATCCGCTGAGCCGGCGAATCAGCGACGCGCTTGTGTTCAGGAATGAATGCGCGTGGGGAGGTCTGCCGGACGCAGGGTAAATTGCAGGCTGGCACTAAAGTGCCGCTTCATGTATGGAGCGACGTTTCCTATACTATATATGGGAGTAATGGGGCGAGACCCCGGAAATTAAGAGTGGTTGAGACAATGACGAAGTGGTCCCCGAATTCCTGGAGAGCAATGCCGATCCAGCAGGTTCCGGCTTATCCGGACGTCGACGCCCTGCGGGCTGTCGAGGCCCAGCTCGCCAGCTTTCCGCCACTCGTTTTTGCGGGCGAGGCGCGAAAGCTCAAGAAGCAGCTGGCCAGCGTGGCAGCCGGCGAGGCCTTCCTGCTTCAGGGCGGCGACTGCGCCGAAAGCTTCGTGGAACATGGCGCGGACAACATCCGCGACTTCTTCCGCGTTTTCCTCCAGATGTCGGTCGTCCTGACCTTTGCTGCCTCACAGCCGGTGGTGAAGGTGGGCCGCGTTGCCGGCCAGTTCGCCAAGCCGCGCTCGTCCGACAACGAGACCAAGGGTGAGGTGACGCTGCCGAGCTACCGCGGCGACATCATCAACGGCATCGATTTCGACGCCGCGTCCCGCGTCCCCGATCCGCGCCGTCAGGTCATGGCTTACCGCCAGTCGGCGGCGACGCTCAATCTTCTGCGCGCCTTCGCGCAGGGCGGATATGCCAGCCTTGAGAACGTCCACCGCTGGATGCTGGGCTTCGTGTCCGACAGCCCGCAGGGCGAGAAGTATGAATCGCTCGCGCACCGCATCACCGAGACGATGGACTTCATGAAAGCCGTCGGCATCACCTCGGAAACCAACCATGCTCTGCGCGAGACCGATTTCTACACCAGCCATGAAGCGCTGCTTCTGGGCTACGAGGAAGCGCTGACGCGCGTCGATTCCACGTCTGGCGACTGGTATGCCACCTCCGGTCACATGATCTGGATCGGCGACCGTACCCGTCAGGCGGATCACGCTCACATCGAATATTGCCGGGGCATCAAAAACCCGCTCGGCCTGAAGTGCGGACCGAGCCTGGAGCCGGACAATCTGCTTGAGCTCATCGACAAGCTGAACCCGGAAAACGAACCCGGCCGCCTCACGCTTATTGCGCGTTTCGGCTCCGACAAGGTGGAAGAGCACCTGCCGAAGCTGGTACGGGCGGTGAAGGCCGAGGGGCGTTCGGTGGTCTGGTCGTGCGATCCGATGCATGGCAACACCATCACTGCGGCCGGCTACAAGACGCGTCCCTTCGACCGCATCCTCAAGGAGGTCCAGACCTTCTTCGATGTGCACCGCGCCGAAGGCACCCATCCGGGCGGTATCCATGTCGAAATGACCGGCAAGAACGTGACGGAGTGCACGGGCGGTGCGCGTGCGATCACCGCCGAGGAGCTTCAGGATCGCTACCATACCCATTGCGATCCGCGCCTCAACGCCGATCAGGCGATCGAGCTTGCTTTCCTGGTGTCCGATCTGCTGCGTGAAAACCGCCCGGCGGAACAGCAGAAGCAGGCCGCATCGGCCTGATCATTCTTGCAGAACAGGAAAAAGGCGCTCCCGGTGAGCGCCTTTTTTATGTCTGCGGCTGCGCATGAAGCGCGAGGGCGATCATCAATCCTTCCGGTAAAGCAGCCATTTGTTGGTGCTTTCGGTGCCGATGTCGGAATGGCGTGTCACGCGATTTCTGCCCGCGACTTTCGAGCGATAGAGCGCCCTGTCTGCCTTAATGTACAATTCATCCGAGGTCGCGGCTTCGGCTGCCATGCAAATGCCCATGGAAACCGTCACCGGGCCGTAGCACACCCCCGTCACCGGGTCGGTGAACCGGGTCTGCTCCACCAGCTTGCGCAGGCGTTCGGCGATCTCGGTGGTGTGATCCTCGCTCGTTCCCTCGACGATGATGGCGAATTCCTCGCCGCCCGTGCGGGCGACGAACACGCCGCGACGCACGCTGCTCTGGAATATGTCTGCGATGGAGCGGATGATGCGGTCGCCGACCGGGTGGCCGAAACGGTCGTTGATCTTCTTGAAGTCGTCGATGTCGGCAAGGATCAGCGCGTTGAACAATATGTCCTTTTTGGAACTGTAGATACGCGCGATTTCCGTGTCGAACGCACGACGGTTGAGGATTTGCGTGAGCGGATCGGTTTCGGCGAGGCGTTTGTATTCCTCAAGCTTGCACTTCACAGCTTCCAGCTCGTCGGATTTCTCGCTGAGCGTACTTTCCATCTGCCTGCCACGGTCAATGGTGGAGGTCGTCGCCACCGCCACGGCGCCGACGATCTTCTGGAGCAGTTCCCGCGAAATGGCCGATCTGTTGGCAAGGCCGTCGGATGTTTCGCTGAGGATGCGGCCGTATTTTTCGACCTGCGTGCGTTCGCTGCGCAGAAGCGTGGCGACGTCTTCCAGCTCCCGCGCAAGAACTTCGCGTGCCTGCTCCACGACACCCTGGCCATAGTGATGGGCGCAAAAGCGCTTGCCCACTTCATCCAGTTGCTGCTGCGTGGGGCGATTGCCGAGCGCCACCACAGCCAGTCCGAGCGCGGGGTTGGCGCCGCTGAGCGCTTCATAAAAGATTTCATAGTTGCGCGGCAGTCCGACAATACCCAGACGGCGCAACGTTGCCACCACAGCTCCGGCCAGATCTTTCTGGGGTCTTTCCTGATGCGTTGCTGCGGCCTGCATGAAGATGACTCGTTTGTCCGTTGTTCCGGCGCGCCTGTCAGGCGTGCGCCCGATCGGGAGCCTTGATATGCATCAGACAAATGGCGCTGTCCCATGCCCCCAATGCACACCGCACACTGAAATTCTTAGTCGGTGTGCGCTAAATCTTTATTAAAAACCTACAACCTGATGTCCTGAATATGAAGATTTTCAACTTCAGGGATATGGGGTCGCATGGTTCATGCATTCAGCTCTGCTGAGTGCGCTTGCCCATTTCGGGAGGGTGAGGGATAAGCGCATCCGGTTCACGGAACGGTCACATTCTTCCCGTTCTTCGCCTGCGATCAGCAGGACGCCCGGCAGGAGGCAAAGACAACATGAAGCGGCTCATGGATGCATTCTTCAACTCGGTGCGGGCTTTTCGCCGCCTGGCCGGGAGCGAACCTGCCTTCCAGCAGGAGCTGATCCTGTTGCTGATCGCCATTCCGGTGGGCTGGCTCGTCGCGTCATCGTGGAAGGGCTATGCACTCCTGATCGCCGCGGTTCTCTTTCTGATCCTTGTTGAGGTGCTCAATACCGGCATCGAGGCTGCATGCGATGCCGTCAGCCGGGAATTCAACATCGACATACAACTCGCCAAGGATTGCGGATCGCTGGCGGTGCTGATCGCTATTCTTCTGTCCGGAGGTGTCTGGGTGGTCGCCATCTTCGAACGGCTGTTCGGATCGCCGGTCTAGGGGCAGTTTCCTTCTGCGCAGACTCCCGCTAAACCGGCATCATGAGCAAGAAGACATCGCCCGATATTCTCCGCATCGCCATTGCCCAGCTCAACCCCACGGTAGGGGATGTTGCGGCCAATCTTGCCAGGGCGCGGCAGGCGCGGGCTGACGCGGCCAGCCAGGGTGCCGATCTCATCCTGTTCACCGAACTGTTCATATCCGGCTATCCGCCGGAGGATCTGATCCTGAAGCCCGCTTTCCTCAGGGCCTGCGAGCGTGCCGCCGAAGAGATCGCGGCGGAAACGGCCGATGGCGGTCCGGGCATCATCATCGGCGTTCCCCTGAAGCGCAGCAGCGGCACCCACAATGCCGTGATCGTGGCCGATGGTGGCAAGATCATTGCTGAGCGCTTCAAGGTCGATCTGCCGAACTATGGCGAATTCGATGAAAAGCGCGTCTTTCAGGCTGGGCCGGATATGCCGGGTCCGGTGAATTTCCGCGGCGTTCGTCTTGGGATTCCGATCTGCGAGGACATCTGGGGCGATTTCGGCGTGTGCGAGACGCTGGCCGAAAGCGGCGCGGAGCTGCTGGTCGTTCCGAACGGATCTCCCTACTATCGCGGCAAGGTCGACATTCGCCATCAGATCGTCATCCGGCAGGTGATCGAGAGCGGCCTGCCGCTGATCTACGCCAATCAGGTCGGCGGGCAGGACGAACTGGTATTCGATGGCGCGTCCTTCGCCATCGGGGCCGACAAGTCGCTTGTCTTCCAGATGAGCCAGTTCGAGGAAACGCTCGCCGTCACCACCTGGAAAAGGCAGGGCGACCACTGGGCCTGCGATCAGGGGCCCATGTCGCGGATTCCCGAGAAGGAAGAGGCGGATTACCGCGCCTGCATGCTTGGCCTGCGCGACTATGTGAACAAGAACGGCTTCAAAAACGTTGTCCTTGGCCTGTCGGGCGGCATCGATTCAGCCATCTGCGCTGCGCTGGCCGTGGATGCGCTGGGCGAGGAGCGGGTGCGCTGCGTGATGATGCCTTACCGCTATACCTCGAAGGAATCGCTGAAAGACGCCGAGGATTGCGCACGCGCTCTCGGCTGCCGTTATGACATCGTGCCCATCGCCGAACCGGTCGAAGGCTTCCAGAACGCGCTGGCGCAGCTTTTCGAGGGCACGCAGGCGGGCATCACCGAAGAAAACCTGCAAAGCCGCGCCCGCGGTACCCTGCTGATGGCGATCTCAAACAAGTTCGGCTCGATGGTCGTCACCACTGGCAACAAGAGCGAGATGTCGGTCGGCTACGCCACGCTTTATGGCGACATGAATGGCGGCTTCAATCCGATCAAGGACCTCTACAAGCTGCAGGTCTATGCCATTTCCCGATGGCGCAACAATGAAGTGCCACCAGGCGCCCTGGGACCTTCCGGCGAGGTTATCCCGGTCAACATCATCGAGAAGGTTCCGACCGCCGAACTGCGCGAAAACCAGACCGATCAGGATTCGCTGCCGCCCTATGAGGTTCTCGACGATATTCTCGAATGTCTGGTCGAGAACGAGATGGGCGTGGACGACATCGTCGCGCGCGGACATGACCGCGAAACGGTGATGCGCGTGGAAAATCTGCTCTACATCGCCGAATACAAGCGCCGGCAGGCGGCTCCGGGCGTCAAGATCACGAAGAAGAACTTTGGCCGCGACCGCCGCTACCCGATCACCAACAGGTTCCGCGACCGTGGCTGACAGGCCCGAAGTCGAGATTTCCTACGATCTTGAGCGGATCGATTTCGAGCGCACGTCGGAACTGATCAGAGCCTCCTACTGGGGCGAAAAGCGCACTGATGCGATCAACCGCAGGGCTTTCGACCACTCGGCCTGCGCTGCCGCTTTCATCGATGGCCAGCAGGTCGGTTTCGCCCGCGCGATGACGGACTATGCCTGCTTTGCCTATCTTTGCGACGTGATCGTGTGGCCGGACAAACGTGGGGCGGGTATCGGCAAGAAGCTTGTGCAGGCCATGCTTGACCATCCCGACCTTGCAGGCATTCCGGCTTTCAGTCTGCGCACCAGCGACGCGCATTCGTTCTACGAGGCTTTCGGCTTCGAAGTCTCGAACGATGGCATGTATATGCGCTTCGTGCGCTGAGGCATTGTTACGCCAACGAAATGCCACAGCACACTGCCAATGGCTGTGTTGCCAATTTCCACCCCATCCGGTAGGCCACGACGATGACCATAACCGTCCGCTTCGCACCTTCGCCCACGGGCCGAATCCATATCGGCAATACCCGCACGGCCCTGTTCAACTGGCTGTTCGCGCAAAAGCACAATGGCCGCTTCATCCAGCGTTTCGACGACACCGATGTGGAGCGGTCGCGCAAGGAGTATGCGGACTCCATCCTCTATGATCTTCACTGGCTGGGAATTTTCCCCGACAGCATCGAATATCAGTCGAAGCGTTTCGACGTTTACGATCAGGCGGTGGAGAAGCTGAAGGCTGCCGGGGTTCTGTATCCCTGCTATGAAACGCCGGAGGAACTGGATCTGCGCCGCAAGATCAGGCGCACGCGCGGTCTGCCGCCGGTGTATGGCCGCGAAGCGCTGGCCCTGACACAGGACGAGATCGCCCAGTTCGAGGCGGATGGGCGCAGGCCGCACTGGCGTTTCCTGCTGCCCAATTTCGCCAGCGACCCCGCTGAAACGCAGCGCACCGAAGTGCACTGGAATGATCTGGTGCGCGGCGAGGAAACCGTCGATCTGGCGTCGCTGTCCGATCCGGTTCTGGTGCGTGAGGACGGCACTTATCTCTATACCCTGCCGTCGGTCGTCGACGACATCGACATGGGCGTCACCCATGTCATTCGCGGTGACGATCATGTGACCAATACCGGCGTGCAGATTGCGCTGTTCAGGGCGCTGGGAGCCGAACCGCCGGTGTTCGGCCACCACAATCTGCTCACCACATCGTCGGGCGAGGGGCTTTCCAAGCGCAGCGGTGCGCTCTCGGTGGAAAGCCTGCGCGAGGCGGGTGTCGAGCCGATGGCGATTGCCTCGCTGGCGGTTTTGATCGGCACGTCCGAAAATGTTCAGGCGATCGACTCCCTGGCGGAACTGGCCACGCATTTCGATCCCGCATCGACCTCGAAATCGGCCGCCAAATTCGACCCGGACGAGCTGTTCGTTCTGAACCGCGCGCTGCTGCATCGCATGCCTTTTGAAGAAGTGCGCGACCGGCTGGTGCTGTTCGGCATCTCTGATGAGCGGGCGGAAGCCTTCTGGAGCGCCGTTCGCGACAACCTCGACAAGCTTGCCGATGCCCGCGACTGGTGGCGCATCGTCAACGAGGGACCGCTCGAAGCACCGCAGTTCGATGCAGAGACGCTGGAGTTTCTGCAGGCAGCCTTCGCACTGCTGCCCGAAGAGCCGTGGGGCGATACCGTCTGGAAGCAATGGACGGGCGCGGTCCGCAAGGAAACCGGGCGAAAGGGCAAGGACCTGTTCGCGCCGCTGCGGCTGGCGCTGACGGGGCGCTCCTCCGGCCCGGAACTGGCCGAGCTTCTGCCGCTTATCGGTCGGGAAGGAACGTTGGCCCGACGACCCTGATCTTGCGGTCGTCATCAGCTTCCCGTTCTGCCGTTTCGACAGGTTTTTCTGCGGTCTCGTTCTGGCCGCCACTTCTGCGCGGTGCTTCCATGGCTGAAACCGACGAACCCGGTTTCGTCGATATGCGGGCAGGGTGCGGGACGGCTTCGCCGGCAAAGGAGGTGGCCTGCGCCGCCATGCTGCCGCCACAGCTGCAACCCGGCTCCGTCGGAACGTCCAGTCGCCGGAAGAACAGCGCGCGGGGCAGGTCAGCATAGCGCTTTCCGGTCACCGCCGAGATCATGGTAGCCGTGTCCTCGCCCTTGCTCTGGCTGTAGAACATCTCGACGCGCGTGCCTGGGCAGGCCGCCTCGCAGCGGTTCTGGTCCCGCTGGAAGTCGGCCGGGCTCGTGGATTTCGACATCGGGAAGAAATAGCCGTCGCAGGTGCGCACGCATTGCGTCCGGTAGGGCCGGTTTGCCGGATAGTAGATCGACGAGGAGCCGGTGCCGCGGATCACGACCCCGGCATTGGCACGCGAGTCAGTGTCATCTGAGGCGAGGGGAGACGCATTGCGGGCCGCCGCGGTGGCAGGCGCCTTCCTGGCACGGCATCCACTTGCGTCCAGCGCCGCCAGTATGCGCTTGCGGTCGGTCCGTCCACCACCCTTGCCCATCCCCGCGCGCGTGTTCTGCAGGCTTTGCAGATTTTGCGTCATGCGTTTGATGGTTTCGTTCAGTTCACCGCACTGCGACCCTTTGCGGGCGAAGATCGAAAAGCTGCAGCCCGAGGCGTTGGCACGCTGGCGCGCCCTGGCGATCTGGTCGCGTTGCCTGGCGATCGCGTCGTCGTACTTCTTCGCCTGGCCTGCTTTCCCCGGCACGGAGGCGCGGGCAAGTTCGGCCTCCAGCTGGCGGCAGGAAGGGGCCGAATTGGCGGGCGTCACGCCGCAAAGCACCAGCGTTCCCACCAGTGCAAAAGCCGACATGATGCCTGCGCCAATATTGCGAACCGGGCCCGCCACTCCAACCTCGCCATGAATTGCGCGGGCAGAGTAGCGGTTGCCGGTTAATTCCGCCTTTCGCTATTCCGAGGCGGCAGCGAGCAGCGCATCCATGTCGACGGAGGCTTGCGACCTTTGCGTGGCCTCGACGACGGCAAGCGCTGTCATGTTGACCACGCCGCGCGACGTGACCGAAGGCGTGAGGATATGCGCGGGCATGGCGGCACCCAGCAGGATCGGCCCGACATGGAGGGCATCCATCATCTGCTTGACGGTCGCCATCGCGATGTTGGCAGCATCCAGGTTAGGGAACACCAGCAGGTTGGCTTCGCCCTTGAGGCGCGAATGCGGATAGACGCGCTGGCGCAGTATTGGCGACAGGGCGGAGTCCGCGTTCATCTCGCCGTCGCATTCGAGGTCGGGAGCGATCTCGCGGATGATCTCGGCGGCGCGCCGCATTTTCTCCGCACCGGGCGTATCGCGCGAGCCGAAATCCGAATGCGACAGGAGCGCTGCTTTCGGCTCGATGCCGAATCGCCGGATTTCCTCTGCTGCCAGAACCGTCATTTCGGCGATTTCCTCGGCGGATGGGTCCACTGTCACGAACGTATCCGTGAAGAAGAGGGGCCCGCGCTGGGTGATCAGCATCGACAGCGTCGACAGATCGCGGTCGCGTATGCCCGGACGCGGGCCGATGATGAGCGACACATTGCGCAGATGCTTTCCGAAACGGCCTTCAAGACCGCACAGCATGGCGTCGCCATCGCCGCGCTGCAGGGCGAGCGCGGCGATCACCGTGTTGTCGGTGCGCACCATGGTGCGCGCGGCTTCCTGCGTCACACCGCGCCGGCCGGCGATGTCGATCAGCAGGTCAACATAGTGGCGATAACGAGGATCGTCTTCAGGGTTGATCAGTTCGAAATCCTCGCCGGGGCGGATGCGCAACCCATAGCGACGCAGCCGCACATCGATGACATGCGGTCTGCCGATCAGGATCGGCTTTGCGATTCCTTCCTCGATCACCACCTGAGTCGCGCGCAGAACGCGCTCGTCCTCGCCATCGGCGTAGACGATGCGGTTCTTCGCCGATGACCGCGCAGCGGTGAACACCGGCTTCATGACGAGACCCGAACGGAACACGAAGCGGTTGAGCTTGTCGATATAGGCGGGAAAATCGGTGATCGGACGGGTGGCCACACCCGTTTCACCGGCAGCTCTGGCCACTGCCGGAGCAATGCGCAGGATAAGGCGCGGGTCGAAAGGCGACGGGATGAGGAAGTCCGGGCCGAACATCGGCGTTTCTCCCGAATAGGCGCGGGCGGCGACATCGGAAGGTTCCTCGCGGGCAAGGCCGGCTATGGCGCGCACAGCAGCCATCTTCATGTCTTCGTTGATGGCCCTGGCGCCGCAATCCAGGGCGCCACGGAATATGTAAGGAAAACACAATACGTTGTTGACCTGATTGGGATAATCGGAACGGCCAGTGCAGATCATCGCATCCGGGCGGGCATCGCGGGCAACCTCCGGCATGATTTCCGGCGAGGGGTTGGCCAGCGCCAGCACAAGAGGCTTCTCAGACATCATCTTGAGCAGGTCGGGCGTCAGGACGCCCGCCGCGGAGAGGCCGAGGAACACGTCGGCGCCACGGATGACGTCGCCCAGCTTGCGGGCCTTGGTGTCCTTGACGTAAGGGTCCTTCCAGCGGTCCATTTCCTCAGTGCGGCCCTTGTAGGCGACGCCGAAACGGTCCGTGACCCAGATGTTCTCGATTTTCGCGCCGAGCGAAACCAAAAGGTTGAGGCAGGCAAGCGCAGCCGCGCCCGCGCCCGAGGTCACGATCTTGACGTCCTCGATCTTCTTTTCGGCGATTTCCAACCCATTGAGGATCGCGGCAGCAACGATGATCGCCGTTCCATGCTGGTCGTCATGGAAAACCGGAATGTTTATACGCGCCTTGAGCTGCTCTTCGACCTCGAAGCATTCGGGCGCCTTGATATCTTCAAGATTGATGCCGCCGAAGGTCGGCTCCAGCGCCGAGATCGTGCTCACCATCTGGTCGATTTCCGGCGCATCGATCTCGATGTCGAAGACGTCGATGCCCGCGAATTTCTTGAAAAGAACCGCCTTGCCTTCCATGACCGGCTTGGAGGCAAGCGGGCCGATATTGCCGAGACCGAGAACGGCGGTTCCGTTGGAGACCACACCCACGAGATTCGCGCGGGTGGTGTAGAGGGCTGCCGATTCGGGGTCTTCCTGAATTTCAAGGCAGGGCGCCGCAACGCCCGGCGAATAGGCAAGCGCCAGATCTCGCTGATTCCCCAAAGCCTTTGTCGCCTGTATCTCAAGCTTTCCCGGCACCGGATACTGGTGGAAGAACAGCGCTGCCTCCTCGATGTCGGAGCGTGTTCTCTTGCCGTTGCCGTTATCCATCAAAGCGGACCCCCTGAATCAATCCGGGCAGGAAACGAAACCGGTTCCGCGATCGGATCTGCATGAAAATAAAGAGTTGGAGCGTTGCAGCGATGCCTGGAAAAGCGGCAACGCTCCGGAAGCGTACAATGGTCTTTTAGCACGCACCGTGGCAATTGCGAGGCAAGGCTGATTTTGGATTTTATTCTTGCGAATGAAGACCGTTTGTGAATGAGCGTCACATGTTTGTTGTATGAATCAAGGCATAGCAGGGCCACGAAAGGTGGGATTGCCAATGCCGGGTCAGCAGCCTCGTCGTTTCCGCACGATTTTCATTTCGGACCTTCATCTGGGCTCGAAAGCCGCGAAGGCCGAGTTTCTGATAGACTTTCTGCGTCATCACGATGCGGACAACATCTATCTGGTCGGCGATATCGTCGATGGCTGGCGGCTGCGCCGCAGCTGGCACTGGCCGCAGGCGCACAATGATGTGGTGCAGAAGATACTGCGCAAGGCGCGCAAGGGTGCCAGCATCACCTACATAGCCGGCAATCATGACGAGTTCGCGCGGCAGTTCCAGGGCGTGCATTTCGGCGGCATCGTCGTGGCCGACAGCGTCATCCATGAAGCCGCCGACGGCAGGCGCTATCTCGTCATTCATGGTGACCAGTTCGATACCGTCGTGCATAATGCGCGCTGGCTCGCCTATCTCGGCGACCATGCCTATGACGCTGCCATGCTGGCAAACCGGGCGATCGCGCGGCTGCGGCATATGATGGGCCTCGAATACTGGTCCTTTTCATCCTGGGCCAAGCTTCGGGTCAAGAAGGCTGTGAACTTTATCGGCTCCTTCCAGAAAGTGCTTGCCGACGAAGCAAAGCGCTGCGGGGTTGAAGGGGTAATCTGCGGCCACATCCATCATGCGGTTATCGAAAAGACCAGCGACGTCGAATACATTAACACAGGCGACTGGGTTGAGAGCTGTACGGCGGTTGTCGAGCATTTCGATGGCCAGATGGAAATCCTGCGCTGGTCGCATGTGCAGATCGAAGCACCGCCATCGGGCGATGTGCTGGTGCCGATCCGCATCGATGCCCGCCTGACGGAAGCCGCCTGAGGATTCAGCCCCAGAGCCCGGGCTCAGGCGGGAAGACCGTCGACCCCTCATAGAGAAGGCCCGGATCGCGGTCGCGGGCAAGCAGCAGCGGCCCGTCGAGATCGACGAAATCCGCGCCCTGCGCCAGAAGCACGGCGGGTGCCATGGCAAGCGATGTGCCGACCATGCAGCCGACCATGACCTTCATGCCGAGCGCGCGCGCCCTGTCGCGCAGGAGAAGCGCTGCCGTCAGCCCGCCGGCCTTGTCGAGCTTGATGTTGACCGCATCGTAAAGCCCGGCAAGCGCATCGAGATCGGCGGCCTGATGCACGCTCTCATCGGCGCAGATCGCAACCGGGTGAGCTATCCGCCGCAGGACTTCATCCCTGCCTGCCGGCAGGGGCTGCTCGACCAGCGCGACGCCCAGTTCCGCCGCAGCGGTAAGGTTGCGTTCCACGTTCTCGTCGGTCCAGCCTTCATTGGCGTCGATGATGAGTCGGCTACAAGGGGCTGCCTCACGCACGGCACGGATGCGTGCGATGTCGTCTCCGCCTCCGCCGATCTTGACCTTGAGCAGCGGGCGCCCGGCGTTGAGGCTTGCCTGCCTGGCCATTTCATCCGGGGTGGCAAGGGAGAGCGTGTATGCGGTTTCAAGCGAGCCGGCATCCGGCGCGATCAGGCTGCGGACGGTTTTTCCAGAAGCCTTGGCCTCCAGATCCCATAGCGCGCAATCCACGGCATTGCGGGCCGCACCCGCTGGCATCGAATCGAGCAGCGACTGGCGGTCGAGGCCGGCAGAGATTCTCTCCGCCATCGCTTCTATCGCTGCGCGTACCCCTTCGACGCTTTCGCCATAGCGAGCGTAAGGCACGCATTCGCCGCGTCCGCTATTGGTCCCGTCGCGCAGGATGCACGTCACCACCTCCGCTTCGGTCTTGGACCCCCGCGAGATGGTGAAGCTTCCCGCGATCGGGAATTTTTCGACCTCGACGGAAATGACACGCGCCATATCTTTCTTTCTCCGGTTCGCCATGTGGCGGCCATCTGCCGTTCGACAGGCCGGCCACGTCAGGTTAAACAGGACACCATGTTGACCATCGGCAAACGCGGCGCAAGCGCGGCAAAATCAGGAGATGACACGCAAACCCCGCGTGTGCATCTGAGCGAGCGCGACGGTAGCCTTGTCTGCGCTCTTTCCGGCGTCTGGACGACGCTGACCGTGGCCCATGTCGATGCGCAGATGCGCGATGTCGCCAAACGCGCCGCCGGCAGCCCGCTGACCGTCGATCTCTCCGGCATCGCCAAGCTGGACACCGCGGGCGCCTGGCTGATCGACCGTCTGGTGGTGGCCTGCGAATCGCGCGGCGGCCCGGTTCGCGTGGAGGGCCAAAGCGATGTCGCCGGCATCCTGCTCGGAGCCGTGGGCGAAATATCGCGGCGGCAGACGGAAACGGCAGCCGAGCCGCCAGTCAACATCATCATCCGGTTCCTGGAGCTGGTCGGCCGCGGCGTGTATTCCATGCGCGACGACTTCATCGCCGGAATGAACATTCTCGGCGCCACGATCCGTGGCGCGCAGATGAAGCTCGGGCGCGGCCATGCCGTCAATCCGGCCGCCATCTTCAACCAGATCGACCGCATGGGGGTCGGGGCGATCCCCGTCGTGTTTCTCATGTCGGGGATCGTCGGCGCCATCGTCGCCCAGCAGGGCGCTTATCAGCTGAGCTATTTCGGGGCAGACATATTCGTCGTCGATCTGGTCGGCGTGCTGGTGTTGCGCGAGCTTGGCGTGCTGCTCACCGCGATCATGATCGCCGGCCGCTCCGGCAGTGCCATCACGGCCGAGATCGGGTCCATGAAGATGCGGGAGGAAGTCGATGCCCTCAAGGTCATCGGCCTCAATCCCATCGGGGTTCTGGTGTTTCCCCGTCTGGTGGCGCTGGTGATCGCCTTGCCTTGCCTGACCATTCTCGCGAATTTCGCCGCCCTTGGCGGCGGCATCGTTGCGGCCTGGCTTTATTCGGATATTCCGCCTGCCGCCTTTATCGACCGGCTGCGGGTTGCGATCGATGTCAGCACCATCGCTGCGGGTTTGATCAAGGCGCCCTTCATGGCCATCATCATCGGCACAATCGCCTCGGTCGAGGGCATGAAGGTCGGCGGCAGCGCGGAATCGCTCGGAAAGCAGGTTACAACCTCGGTCGTGAAGGCGATTTTCGTGGTCATCGTGCTCGACGGACTTTTCGCCATGTTCTACGCGGCGATCGATTTCTGAGATGGCAGGCGTGAGCGAACATTCTATCGCAGAACCGGACGCGGACGGGCAGGGCGACGTGGTCCTGTCGGCTACCGATGTGACGGTGGCGTTTGGACCCAAGACAGTTTTGCAGAACCTGTCGCTTGAGGTGAGGCGGGGCGAAATTCTGGGCTTCGTCGGCGCTTCCGGCTCCGGAAAATCGGTGCTTTTGCGCACTGTGCTCGGGCTCACGCCCAAGCGCTCCGGCACGATCCGCCTTTTCGGCGAGGACGTGGATAAGATGAGCGATGCCGAAAGAGTTCGGATCGATATGCGGCTTGGCGTGTTGTTCCAGCATGGGGCTTTGTTTTCTGCCCTGACGGTGCTGGAAAACGTGCAGGTTCCCATGCGTGAATATCTCGATCTGCCGGCAAGGCTCATGGATGAACTGGCCATGCTCAAGATCGAGCTGGTCGGCCTACCGCCGGATGCAGCCTACAAGTTTCCCTCTGAGCTGTCGGGCGGCATGATCAAGCGCGCCGCGCTGGCGCGCGCACTGGCGCTCGATCCCGATATCGTTTTTCTCGATGAGCCGACCTCGGGGCTGGACCCGATCGGTGCGGCCGAGTTCGACGAGCTTGTCATAAAGCTGCGCGATACGATGGGACTGACCGTCTATATGGTCACCCACGATCTCGATTCGCTGTTTACCGCCTGTGATCGCATCGCAGTCCTCGGCCAGAAAAGGGTGATCGTCGAAGGTACGATAGAAGAGATGCTCAAGAGCGAAGAACCGTGGGTAAAGTCCTATTTCCGCGGAAAACGCGCCCGTCAGCTTGATCTCTCGGCCCGTACATAGCGATAAGTGGTGTAATGGAAACAAGAGCCAACTACGTCATCGTCGGCATCTTCACGCTGGTTGCGATACTGGCGGCATTCGGCTTCGTCTACTGGACGGCGGCGATCGGCGACCGTGGCGAAACCGTGATGATGCGTGTGCGCATACCGGGCTCGGCCTCGGGCCTCGGGCGCGGCAGCTTCGTGCTGTTCAATGGCGTGAAGGTTGGCGACGTGCGCCGCGTCTATATCGATGTGGAGAATCCGAGCGTCGCCATCGCCGACACGGAAATCGACCGGCTGACCCCGATCACCCGTTCCACCCAGGCTGACATCGGCCTCGCGGGCCTTACCGGCCAGGCGAATATCGAGCTGAAGGGCGCCAACCGCAACGAACCGAAGCTGCTTGACGAGGCGGAGGCCGCGGGCACAGTGGCCGAAATCACGGCCAATCCCTCTGCGGTCACGAATCTGCTGCAGACCGCGCAGGACATATTCACGCGCGCCGAAAGCGTCGTCTCGCAGCTGGAAGGTTTCGCCACCGATGTGCGCGGACCGCTGACCCAGACGGTCCAGAATGCGCAGAAGTTCTCCGAAGCGCTGGCCAACAATGCCGATTCCATCGACAAGTTCCTGACCAGCGTCGGTGCGCTGTCGGAGGAGTTGCAGGGTGTTTCGGGCAAGCTTGACGGCACACTCAAAGCGGCCGAGGGACTGCTGAACTCGATCGATCAGGATCGCGTGAAGCAGATCGTGTCGAACGTCGATGATTTCACCCGCAACCTCAGCAGGTCGGGCGAAAAATTCGATGATGTCATCGATGGCGTGGACAAGGCGGTAGCATCCATCAATGAGTTCGCCACGCGCACGCAGGGCACGCTGGCCAAGGTGGACGGCGTTCTGGACGGCATCGATCCCGATGATGTTCGCGAGGCGCTGGCAAACATTCGCACCGCCAGCGAGAACGCCAACAAGGCGGCGGCCGACGTGGCGCAGGTGACCGAGAAGTTCAGCAACCGTGCCGATGACATCGACAAGGCGATTTCCGACGCGCAGCAGCTGGCCGAACGCCTCAACAACGCTTCCGTGCGGGTCGACGGCATTCTGGCCAAGGTGGACACCATGCTGGGTTCGGATCAGGCGGACGGCGTGATGGCGGATGCGCGCGAGACGCTGAAGTCGTTCAAGCAGGTGGCCGATACGCTGAACGCGCGGCTCGGCACCATCACCGCAAATCTGGAACGTTTTTCCGGCAAGGGGCTTCAGAATGTGGAGGCGCTGGTCAATGACAGCCGCCGTTCGATCAATCGTATCGAGCAGGCCGTCAGCGACCTGCAACGCAATCCGCAGCGCATTCTGTCGGGAGGCGATGGCGAGGTCAGGCAATATGACGGAAGGGTTCGCCGTTGATGGCCTGTGACCGCAAATTCCTTGGAGTTTCCCGCGCCAGCCGTGCTCTGTCGGGAGCTGAGCCTTTGAGGGCGGAGGTTGTATGCTGAGTTCCGTGAAGTTTCGTCTCGCAGCCCTTCTTCTTGCCTGCGGCATGGCAGGTTGCGCGGCCTTGCCGGGTGGCGGACCTGCTCCGCTCGACACCTTCGAACTGTCGGCGGCGAATGTCAGCGCCGAGGGGCGCAGCCGCCGCCAGATCCTCATCGCGGAACCGTCTGCCCTCAAGGCCTTCGATGGCCAGAACATCGTCATCAAGCCGTCCGACGGATCGATACAGTATCTGAAGGGCGCCCAATGGGCGGACCGCCTGCCACTGATGGTGCAGGCGCGGCTTGCAGAGACTTTCCAGCGCTCCAGCCGCTTTGCGGGCGTTGGCAGGCCGGGCGAGGGGCTCGCCATCGACTATCAGGTGATAGCCGAGATACGCGCCTTCGACGTGCGCGTCTCCGGTAGCCAGAAGGCCAATGTGGAGCTTTTCGTGCGCTTGCTGAACGACCGGACCGGAGAAGTGCGGGCAGCCCGCAGCTTCACCGCGGTGGCGCCTGTTTCGGGAACCGGCAATCAGGCCTATGTTGCAGCGCTCGACCGCGCTTTCCGCGATGCGGCCGCGCAGATTGTCGTCTGGAGCGCGGAGCTTCTCTGAACAAAACCGAAGGTTTTCCTAAACAAGAAGGGCGGCCAATAAGGCCGCCCTTTTGTGTAATTGTTCGCCTGAAAGTCAGACCTTGGCTTCAATCAGCATGAAGGCCGGGACATCATCCCCGAAGCCCACCGGAGTGTCGCCATCATCGTCATCGCGTCGCCGGTAGTTGCGATTTTCGCGCGGCGGCCTGTTGCCGTCATTGGACCAGTCACGCTGCTTTCGCGCAGGCGCAGCTGTTCGGGCCGGTGCCGGTTGCGCCACCACTTCCTGATCTGCTTCTGCCCTGGGTGCGGCGGCCTCGCCTGCATCATGACGCGCGCCGCGCGGCTTGCGCTCGCGACCCTCATCCTTGCGTCCGGCACGGCGCGGGGCACCCTTGCCGCGGCGGGGAGCATCGGTTTCACCCTCGCTCTCTTCCACAGTCGACAGGTCGCCATCGTGCCATTCGATCGACTGCCCGATCAGCTTCTCGATCGCATCGATGTATTTCGTATCGTTGCGCGTCGCGATGGTGAACGACTTGCCGAGGCGTCCGGCGCGGCCGGTGCGGCCGATGCGGTGGACATAGTCCTCCGAATGAATCGGAACGTCGTAGTTGAAGACATGGCTGACATCGGGAATGTCGAGCCCGCGCGCGGCTACGTCCGAAGCGACCAGCAGCTTCAGCTTTCCATCCCGGAAATTGGTCAGCATGGTCATGCGCGCGCGCTGATCCATGTCGCCATGAAGCGCGCCGACGCTGAATTCGTGGCGCATGAGCGACTTGTAAAGCTCCGACACATCCACCTTGCGGTTGCAGAAGATGATTGCGTTCTTGAGGCCTTCTTCTTCCTGCTTGATCAGCTTGCGCAGAACGTCGCGCTTTTCCCACGGCTTGGACATGGACTTGACCAGCCGCTGGGTAACGGTGGTTGCCGCACTGGCGGCGCGCGCAACCTCTACCCGCACAGGCGCGTGAAGGAATTTCTCCGTCAGCTTCGTGATCTCGGGCGGCATCGTCGCGGAGAAGAAAAGCGTCTGGCGGGTGAAAGGGATCATCTCGCAGATGCGCTCGATGTCGGGAATGAATCCCATGTCGAGCATGCGGTCGGCCTCGTCGATGACGAGAATTTCGACGCCGTTGAGCAGCAGCTTGCCGCGCTCGCGATGGTCCAGAAGGCGTCCGGGCGTGGCGATCAGCACGTCGGCGCCGCGTTCGAGCTTCTTGTCCTGTTCGTCGAACGAAACGCCGCCGATCAGCAGGGCAATGTTGAGCTTGTGGTTCTTGCCGTATTTGACGAAGTTTTCCTCGACCTGCGCGGCGAGCTCGCGCGTCGGCTCAAGGATGAGCGTGCGCGGCATGCGCGCACGGGCCCGGCCTTTTTCCAGCCGCGTCAGCATGGGAAGCACGAAAGAGGCGGTCTTGCCAGTGCCGGTCTGGGCGATGCCCAGAACGTCCTTGCCTTCAAGGGCGTGAGGAATGGCGCCTGCCTGAATTGGCGTCGGCTGGGTATAGCCGGCGTCAGCGACTGCGGAAACAACCTTCGGCGAAAGGCCGAGGTCTGCGAATGTCAACGCTTCTTGAGCGGTCTGGGTGTCTGAGGACAAGTTCGCTTGCTGTCTTTGAGCTGGTTCGGATCGCGTGGCGGTCTGCGTTGCAGCATGCCATATGGTCACGCTATTAATGTGCATCGCGATAGGCTCAAGCCCGCGTCTTGTCAACACAAACAGAGCATAATCGCGGCAATTGCCGGGTCTGGCGTGGTGCCCGGCGCATTATAGCACCGGATTCACCATCAATATCTGAATTGTTCCTTCAGGATGCGTTCGTTCCACGAATGGCTGGGGTCGAACAGCAGGGTCGCCGTCGCTTTTTTTGACTGGCGCACGGTGACGGATTGCACGCTCTTGACTTCGGTGTGGTCCGCTGCGGCATTGACCGGCCGCTTGCCGGGCTCAAGGATGTCAAACCGCACTTCGGAGCGGTTGGGGAGCAGGGCGCCACGCCAGGCACGCGGGCGGAACGGACTGACGGGGGTCAGCGCCAGAAGCGGTGCATCCAGAGGCAGGATCGCACCGTGGGCAGAAAGATTGTAGGCAGTCGATCCGGCAGGCGTCGCCACCATCACGCCATCGCAACTGAGTTCTTCCAGCCGCTCCTTGCCATCCACCGAGATACGGATCTTTGCGGTCTGGTAGGATTGCCGCCACAAAGCCACCTCGTTGATGGCAACGGCCTTTGCCGTTTCGCCATCCATGGTGGTTGCCTCCATCTCAAGGGGGCGGATGGTTTCGGCCACGGCCGCGCCTATCCGCTCGGGCAGGGCGTCAAGCGCGAACTCGTTCATCAGGAAGCCGATGGTGCCACGGTTCATGCCGTAGACCTTCTTGCCGGTTCCCATCGTCTCGCGCAGCGTCTGGAGGAGAAATCCATCACCACCCAGAGCCACGATGATGTCGGCCTGCTCGACCGGAACCTGCCCGTATTCGGCTGACAATGCAGCCAGGGCATCAAGTGCTTCGGGAGTGCCGGAGGAAACGAAAGCCAGCGCGGATGGCTTCTTCGTCATGGGCTTGGTGTTCATTTTAATGCGATGGCCCCCGATCAGAATGCAATGTGGACCTAACATGGGTTTCGGGTGCTGGCAAAGCGGATGACCGGAGCGCCGCCTTGCGGGCCGACAGGTTTACCGGAAAGGGTACACACATTAAGCTGGCTTAAACGGAAGCGGCCGATGCTGCTTCGGCATGAAAGGCGGGGGCCTGACTGACAGGGACTTCCCAATTGCCGTTCACACGTATGTTGATCATCGCTCTCTTCATGGCAGCTTTTGCCATGGCCTTCTCGCATCTGGTCAGGAACACAGATTCAGGAGTTTCCCGGCAGGAGCCTTCAGATGTGAGTTGCGGAGAGGGGACAGGCGTAGCCTGCCCGACGCGGCGCCAGATGTAGTCATTCCTTCGTCATCGAACGGGAACAGATTTGCGCATTCGGAAATGGATGGAGGCAGAGTTTGCTTGGCCTCACCCATTTGGGACGCCATAATACCACTTTTCGACAAGGAGACGGAATGAGAGCACGTACAGCCACGATTGGCGATCTCGAAACGGTGTTCCGCGACCTTTCCGGTCGCATGTCCGCTGACTATGTTGCTGCTGGCCTGACCGTTGAAGGTGCGCAGGACAGCCTGACGATGGATCTGAAAGAGGGGCGGGCTCACGCGCTGCTCGATGACGACACTGTGGTTGCCATCATTACCTGGCACGAAATCGATCACGTCGCGGAAACCGCCTTTGCGGCGCGCGAAGGCTTCTTCACTGCTTCAACGGTGAGATTCTGCAAAAAGCATATCAGGCGCATACAGGAACTGACCGGAAACATGCCGATCCGCTCAAGAAGCTGGCTTGGTGAGCCGGAAGTGACGCGGTGGTTCCGCATAATCGGCTACGAGCAACTGCAGGGTAACGGTTCCAGGCTTTTTGAATTGCCACCGGCCTAGACAGCTCGCTGCCCCGCTGCGGCTAAACCATCCTCTTGCGGGTCACTGACTTCGACCCGGTTCCGGCCAAGAGACTTGGCAGCATAGAGCGCCCGGTCGGCTCGGCGCAGCAGTCCGGAAAAATCCGCGTCGGATGGACCGCGCGACGCTACGCCGACGGAAACCGTCAGCTGCATGACATTCCCGTCCGTTTTGCACGGAGCGTCCTCCACCGCCTTTCTCAGGCCTTCCAGCCGCTGTTCCGGCGAGCCATCGAGCAGCATGACGAACTCCTCGCCGCCGGAGCGGGCGACCATGGTTCGGTTGCCGGCATGTGTGCTGAGAATATCGGCAACATGCTGAAGTGCCTTGTCGCCGACATCGTGGCCATAGGTGTCGTTGATCTTCTTGAAACTGTCGATATCGAAGATCGCGACACTCAGTCCGGCTCCGGCCGGTCCTGCCGTGTTGAAAAGCTGTTCGGCACGTTGGGTCAGTGTGCGCCGGTTCGGCAGGCCGGTCAGGTAGTCGGTCGAGGCGGCATGCTCCCATTGCATGCGGATGCGGTCTGAACACAGAAGGATGAATGACGTTGTGCCCAGCACAGGCAGAACGGCCATGAAGATGGGAGTCACCACATTTACCGTCGATGCGCCGGTGGTGACGCTGAAGTCCGTAGGCAGGGGGCTGAAGAGGAAAACGCTGGCGCGCAACGCTGTAAACACGGCCATGATCATGAATATGACCAGAAGCACCCGCCGGCTGATGGAGTCATCCGCCCGGGGTGGGCGCGCCAGTATCCTGATGCTCGCGAGCATCAGCCAGCACCAGGCTATCGTGATGATGATGATTCTGGCCTGAAAATTTTCCTCTATCATCGAGAACCAGAATACTGAAAAAGCACCCACCGCTATCGTCAGGTAGTGCCAGTTCGAGGCTTTGAAATCGTAGAACTTGGCCAGAGCCTGATTGTAGGCGAGCAGGCCGATCAGGAAGGCGGTGTTGACAATGACCAGCAGCACCGGGGGCGGTCGTTCCGACGCGATGGCGAACAGCCCGCATCCTATCGCGATCAGAAATGTTCCGGCCTGCCACATGTGGGCGGCAGGACGCAGGTTGTCCGGCAGATCGCGGGACATGATGGCCAGAACCAGCCCGTTCGAGAGCATCATCGTTGCCACAATGGCGAACAAATATTCTGAAACCATGGCCCCAAATCAGTCGCTGTTTTGCCAGCAATGATAAGGTGACAAAGATGACCAATCCGACAACAGGCATAAATTCAGCCGGATGCTATCGTCGAGGGGGTCGACTTCATCAGGTCGAAGTCCGGACATGAAATCTTTGGTCATGTCGGGCAGCTAGGCGAACTGATTCGCATCGACTCCAAAAAGTTGGAGCGCATCGCCGGAAACCAGCATGGTCAGAGCAACCGTCGCGCCTGTGGTCAGGGGTTGGAACGGGAGGTGCTGCAGATTGCCATCGATGACGCCTCCGGCTGGCCTGTACCGAGATTCTGCCCGATGAGAAAAAAGCGAGCGCAACTGGCTTCCTTGAGCGGGCGCTCGGCCTCTTCGAGGCGGATGGGATCACGATCGAGCGGGTCATGACCGACAACGGCGGGGCCTGCAAAAGCCATCTCTTCCGCAAGGCGTTCGCCGATCACGGCATCCGTCACAAGAGCACAAGGCCCTATACGCCGCGCACCAAAGGAAACGCCGGGCGCTTCATCCAGACTTCGTTGCGCGAATGGCTCTGCGCAAAGACCATTCTTCAGCTCCAGACAACGAACCGCAGCAATGCCCGTCTGGGTGTGAGACTACGACAACCAGAGACCTCATTCCGCTCCCGGCGGAAGCCGCCTGTCAACACGCAAAGTGCTCATGGCCGTGGCCTCCCCGATTGCCCGGGTGGGGCGACAGCAAACCGGCTTAGCGGACGAAGGTTTGGGTCAGTCCCATGGCTCGATCGATGATCATGATGATCGCCAGCGTTAATAGGAACAGCAACACCGAGACGCAGGCGACCGTCGGGTCAGCGCTTGTCTCGACGTAGCGGAACAATTCGGTCGGCAGTGTCGTCAGCTTCGGCCCCGTCAGAAACAGAGTGATGACCAACTCGTCAAACGAGACGAGGAAGCATAACGCCGTCGCTGCGATGATGCCGGGCATCATCATGGGCAGTGTGACGCGCCGCACGACAGTCAGCGGCCCTGCACCCAGCGAGGCGGCGGCCTCCTCACAGGCCAGATTGACGTTGCCCAGCGCCACGGCGAGCACGCGCAGGGCGTAGGGCAGCGTGACGACGAGATGCGCGAGCACGATGCCGTGGAACGTACCAAGCAAGCCGATAGTCGCGAAGATAATCAGTATCGCCAGGCCCAGGACGATGGTCGGCAGCAGGAGTGGCGCGGTGAACAGATTGTATAGAAGCTCCGAGCCAGGCGTCTTCAATCTGATGATTGCGTAAACTGCGGGAATCGCGATTGCCAGCGACAACATGGTGACGACAACCGCCAGGGACAGGCTGGTAAGAAATGACGAGATGATGAGTTCGTTCTGCAACAGGGATTGATACCAGCGAAACGACCATGAGCTCGGTGGAAAGCTGAGAAGGCGGTCGCCGCTGAACGAGATCGGGAAAACCAGAAGCGCCGGCGCCAACAAAAACAGCATCAGAACGAACACAAGAGCGCGCAGCGGCCAGGGGATATTATGTCCATCCATCAATCGAGCCTCTTCAACAATCGGGTGTAGACGGCGAGGGATATGCCAAACAGGATGAGCACCAGGATCGAAAGCGTCGCGGCAACCGGCCAGTTCAATGTGACGATCGCCTGATCATAGATCTCTGTCGCCAACAGAAAAACACGGCCACCGCCCATCAGTTTCGGTGTGACGAAGGACGAGATGGCGAGCACGAAACAGAGCAGCCAGCCGAGCGCGATGCCCGGCAATGTGAGCGGCAGGATAATCCTGCGGAACGTCTGGGCTGGTGTCGCGCCGAGCGAACGCGCCGCCTCTTCGAAGCGGGAATCCAGTCTGCCGAAGCCGGCCAGGAGCGCCAGGATCATGTAAGGCATCAGGATTTCCGTCAGGCTAATCGTGACGCCTGTTGCGTTGAACAGGAGCCGCGGCGGGTTTTCGACGCCGAGAGCCTTGATCGAGCGGATGATTGGCCCGTCATTGGACAGCAGTGCTATCCAGCCATAGGTGCGGACGACCGCCGACGTAAGCAGTGGCGCAATCACGAGGAAGATCAGCAAGCTGCGCCACCGGCCGCTGGACCAGTGAATGTACAGCGCAATCGGGTAGCTGACGATGAGCGTCGCCAGAGTGACGCCAAGGCCGAGCGTGACGCTGTTGGCGATCAGTTGCAGATTGAACGGATCGGCGATCGCCTTGATCCAGTTGCTGAGGATGAAGGCTTCACGGATGCCGCCTCCGGGCACATATTCATTGAACGACATGCGAGCGAGATTGAGCATCGGGATGATGAAACCAATCACGTTCACCAGCACGATCGGAAACAGCAATGCAAGGCCCGTTTGGCCGCCAAGTCCACCGGTTGCGGGCTTGTTCGAGACCGCCGCCGAACTCATTCGGCCCTCCCGAACATTCGGGTATCCGACACAGCCCACGACAATGTCGCCTCGGTTCCGGGTTCGCGAATGTCATGCGCCTGTGTCGAGGATTGCTCGGCGACGAGCCCGACGCCATTGGCGTCAAAATGGAACTGGATCATGTCGCCTACGAAAGTGACCCGTTGCAATTTTGCCTGACATGCTGGCGGCTACGCGGTGTCATCGTGACCCATCACACCATTCGAAAATGAGGGGGAAACTATTTTCTCACCTCATTTCCCTTGCCGACAACCACCCCTGATCCCGCGGGCGGCTCCACTGCGTTGAAGGCATTATTGGAATCGTATCGGATGGCCGTTGCCGCTTTTGTATCTCCGGGATTAGCGGAGGAGCCACCTCATGGAACCCGGCAACAAAAACAAAAATGGAAGAAACTGTCCCACTATGTGAAGTGGTGCAGAAGGTGGGGCGAAATGATCCAATTTAACAAGGAAAATCAACACCCTGAAATGGGTGGTGGTGCCCCCGGCAGGGATCGAACCCGCGACCTTCGGTTTACAAAACCGCTGCTCTACCAGCTGAGCTACAAGGGCAACGTGCTCC
Organism: Aquamicrobium sp. YD-1-mutant5; assembly: GCF_059509755.1. Lineage (NCBI taxonomy): Bacteria > Pseudomonadati > Pseudomonadota > Alphaproteobacteria > Hyphomicrobiales > Phyllobacteriaceae > Aquamicrobium > Aquamicrobium sp. YD-1-mutant5. Next base: position 6,629 of record NZ_JCAKKP010000012.1, on the reverse strand, counting down.
GGTTAGCATATTTGTCGTGCCAGTAAAGACAAATCAGAGCCGGATCACGGTTTCGCATGCTGAAATAGCCCTTGCTGCTCCCTACATGGGGAACAAGAGCCATTCAGGGGAAAGCCGATGCTCAGATTTGTCATCGTCGCTTTGATTGTGCTGGCCGCATGGGCGCTGGTGCTCAATACGATCCGGGTGGTGCGTGGCATGAGCATAGACTGGACCGGCGTCGCTTTCATGGTCGGCTTTGTCGCGCTTGCGTTCTATCTGCGCCACGTCAGCGGAATGGGCTGAAGGGGAGGGAACTCAGTTCCTGCCGCCGATCATCGCTGTTACTTCCGCCGCCGCATCGCGAACCACCGGCCCGATCTGCGCCAGCCGTTCCGGCGTGACCCGCACCGTGGGGCCTGAGACGGACACCCCTCCCACCGGCTCGCCATGTTCGTTGAAAACGGCCGCCGCCACGCAGCGCATGCCGAGATTGCGTTCCTCGTCGTCCACGGCCCAGCCGCGGATCCTTGCCTCGGCGAGATCCCGCATCAGTTCGGGCAGGGTCGCAAGGGTGCGGTCCGTATAGGTTTCCAGACCCAGCCGGTCGATGAGCACAGCCACTCGCTCCGGATCCATGTGGGAGAGAACGGCCTTGCCGATGCCGGAAGCATGAAAGGCGGTGCGGGTGCCGGGCCGGAAGAAGGCGCGGATGGCCTGATGCGTCTCGACCTGGCTGACGAACACCACGCAATCATCCTCTGCCAGCCCAAGATTGGCGGTTTCTCCGGTTTTCTCCATCAGGTCCTGCATCACCACGCGCGCCCGGTCGACAATTTTGCGCCCGCGCAGAAAGGCGGAGCCCATGCGATAGGTTTCGACGCCTATCGACCACAATTGTTCGGTTCGGTCGAACTCCACCATTCCATGGGATTCGAGGGTGGTGAGCATGCGATAGGCGGTCGCCGCGGCAATGCCCGACTGGTCGGCGATCTCGCTCAGCGAAAGACCGCTTGCCCGTGCCACGATCGCCAGTATCCGCAAGGCCCGGTCGAGAGACTGCACCGGCCCGGCATCCGGGGAGGGGCTGAAGGCGCGTGGCCTGCCGCGCTGACGTTTTTCGGCTTGTTCCATCGCGGTCACCTTCGATTTCCAATGAAAATGAAAAACTTTTTTATAAGAAATTGATAAGCGAGTAAATGAAAAATGAAAAGATTATGTTTGTCAGTATGTTATGGAAAAATATCATAAATGAAAAACTTTTTTGAAAAAGTTGAAAAACAGGTCAGGTGCTGACATCCTCTGATCATCAGAATTGCTCTGGAGGATGCCGCCATGGCCAGAATGCGTGCCGTCGATGCCGCTGTTCTCGTTCTTGAAAAGGAAGGGATTTCCTGTGCCTTCGGGGTGCCGGGTGCAGCCATCAATCCGCTCTATTCCGCGCTGAAGGCACGGGGAACGATCCGTCATATTCTTGCCCGTCATGTCGAGGGCGCCTCGCATATGGCGGAAGGCTACACGCGCGCTGCCAGCGGCAATATCGGCTTGTGCCTCGGCACGTCCGGCCCGGCCGGAACCGACATGATCACCGGGCTTTATTCCGCGTCCGCCGATTCCATTCCCATCCTGTGCATCACCGGGCAGGCTCCTCGCGCCCGGCTGACGAAGGAAGACTTTCAGGCGGTCGACATTGCCGCCATCGCGGGGCCCGTCACCAAGTGGGCTGTCACGGTCATGGAGCCTTATCTGGTGCCGATGGCGCTGCAAAAGGCGTTCCATCTCATGCGCTCGTCGCGGCCCGGCCCGGTGCTGATCGACCTGCCGCTGGATGTCCAGCTGGCAGAAATAGACTTCGACATCGATGCCTATGAGCCGATGCCCGCTTTCAGGCCCGCCATGACCCGCGCCCAGGCCGAGAAGGCGCTTGCCATGCTGAACGAGGCGGAAAAGCCGCTGATCGTGGCCGGAGGCGGCATCATCAATGCCGATGCGTCCGACCTGCTGATCGAATTCGCGGAGATCACCGGGGTTCCGGTCATCCCGACGCTGATGGGCTGGGGCGCCATTCCGGACGATCACCGGCTGATGGCCGGTATGTGCGGGCTCCAGACCTCGCACCGCTACGGCAACGCCACCATGCTGGAGGCCGATTTCGTGTTCGGCATCGGCAACCGCTGGGCCAATCGTCATACCGGCTCGGTCGACGTCTATACGAAGGGAAGGAAATTCATCCATGTCGACATCGAGCCGACGCAGATCGGCCGTGTCTTCGCACCGGATCTCGGCATCGTCTCGGATGCCGGCGCGGCGCTGAAAATGCTGCTTGATGTGGCGACCGAATGGAAGACGGCTGGAAAACTGCGCGACTGGTCCGGCTGGGCGAAGGCGTGCCAGCAGCGCAAGAAGACGATGAAGCGCAAGACCCATTTCGAGCAGGTGCCGCTGAAGCCACAGCGCATCTACGAGGAAATGAACAAGGCTTTCGGCCGTGATACCACCTATGTCACCACCATCGGTCTCAGCCAGATCGCCGGTGCGCAGTTCCTGCATGTCTACAAGCCGCGCAACTGGATCAATTGCGGGCAGGCCGGTCCCCTGGGGTGGACATTGCCGGCGGCGCTCGGTGTGAGGGCCGCCCGTCCGGATGCGAATATCGTCGCCCTGTCAGGCGATTACGATTTCCAGTTCATGATCGAGGAACTGGCCGTCGGCGCCCAGCACAAGCTGCCCTACATCCATGTCGTGGTGAACAACGCCTATCTCGGCCTCATCCGGCAGGCACAGCGCGGTTTCGCGATGGACTACGAGGTCAGCCTCGCTTTCGAGAACATCAATACCGTCGGCCATGCGGAGGTCGCCTATGGCGTCGATCATGTCGCCGTTGCCGAAGCCATGGGCTGCAAGGCGCTGCGCGTACGCCGGCCGGACGAGTTCGCCGGTGCCTTCGCCGAAGCGCGCCGGCTGATGAAGGAACATCAGGTTCCGGTCGTGCTGGAATTCATTCTCGAACGTGTCACCAATATCTCCATGGGCACCGAGATCGACAACATCACCGAGTTCGAGGAACTGGCCGAGCGCAATGAGGATGCGCCCACCGCAATCGCCATGCTCGACTGATTCAGTTTGTGAGGAAATTCAGCTATGCCACGGTTTTCAGCTAATCTTTCCATGCTTTTCGGGGAATATGAGTTCCTCGACCGCTTCGATGCCGCCGCCCGGGCCGGATTTCGCGGTGTGGAATATCTCGGTCCTTACGACCATCCCGCCGAAGAAGTTTCGGCACGGCTGAAGAAGAACGGACTGAAACAGGTTCTCTTCAATGTGCCATCCGGCGACTGGGCCGCCGGGGAGCGCGGCATTGCCATCCTGCCGGACCGGATCGAGGAGTTCCGCGCCGGGGTCGACAAGGCCATCACCTATGCGAGGGCTCTGGATTGCGGGCAAGTGAACTGCCTCGCCGGCATCGCGCCTGCCGGTGTGCCGCGTGAAGAGCTTGAAGAGGTGTTCGTCGAAAACCTGAAATTTGCCGCCGACAGGCTGGGCGAGGCTGGCATTCGCCTGCTGATCGAGCCGATCAACACCCGCGACATTCCGGGCTTCTTCCTGACCGGCACGCAACAGGCCCTCGATCTGATCGAAAAGGTCGGATCGCAGAACCTGTGGCTGCAATATGACATCTATCACATGCAGATCATGGAGGGCGATCTGACGCGCTCGATAGAGGCCAACCTGCCGCGCATCGCCCATATCCAGCTTGCCGACAACCCTGGCCGCCATGAGCCTGGAACGGGCGAGATCAACTACCCGTTCCTCTACGATGTCATCGACGGCCTTGGCTATGCGGGCTGGATCGGCGCCGAATACAAGCCGAAAGCCGGCACCGAAGCGGGACTTGGCTGGTTCGGGAAATTCGCCGGCAAGGCGGACGCGGCAGCGTGACGAATCGAAAGGACGCCACAATGGAAAACATCGGTTTCATCGGTCTGGGCATAATGGGCTCTCCCATGGCCGGGCATCTGCTGGATGCAGGCTATTCGGTCATCACCACCGACCATCGATCACCGCCGCCTGCCGACCTTGTCGACAAAGGCCTGAGGATCGTGACCGGCAACGCCGCCGTGGCACAGGCCGCAGACATCATCATCACCATGGTGCCGGATACGCCGCAGGTGGATGAGGTGCTGTTCGGCGAGGATGGCGTGGCGTCGGGCCTGTCGAAGGGCAAGCTGGTCATCGACATGTCGTCTATTTCGCCGATCGCCACCAAAACCTTCGCGCAGAAGATCAACGCTCTGGGCTGCGATTATCTGGACGCGCCGGTTTCGGGCGGGGAGGTAGGCGCCAAGGCTGCATCGCTCACCATCATGGTCGGCGGCGAGGAGAACGCTTTCGAGCGCGCGCGCCCCGTTTTCGAGAAAATGGGCAAGAACATCACGCTGGTCGGCCCCAATAGCGTCGGGCAGACGACCAAGGTAGCGAACCAGATCGTCGTCGCGCTCACCATTGAGGCGGTGGCCGAGGCGCTGGTGTTTGCGTCCAAGGCGGGAGCCGATCCTGCCCGGGTGCGGCAGGCGCTGATGGGCGGGCTCGCGGCGTCGCGCATCCTCGAAGTACATGGCGAACGCATGATCAAGCGCACCTTCGACCCGGGCTTCCGCATCGAACTGCACCAGAAGGACCTCAATCTGGCCCTCGAAGGGGCCCGTTCGCTCGGCGTCTCGCTGCCCAACACCTCAACGGCGCAGCAGCTCTTCAACTCCTGCGCCGCCAATGGCGGGGCCAAGGAGGATCATTCGGCGCTGGTGCGCGCGCTGGAGCGGATGGCCGGCCACGACGTAGCCTGACGATCAAATCGGCACAAAGTGGCCAGACGATCACGCGAATCGAACCGGCAAACAGCCGGTGCGAACAGCGGGCGGGGAGGGGAACGGTCGTGTTCCCAAAAAGATGTTCCCCTTGCCGCCCGTTTGGGCATTTTGCAGTCAGACGCAAGCGACTGACATCGCATAGATCCCGCTAAACTCGGGACTGGAGCAGCGGAATCGGCCTTTGTCTGAACGCCTGCTGTTCTCTCTATTCGTTCAGAAACCGCCCCGCCGCATAGAGAGCCACGGCTGCGGCGTTGGAGACATTGAGCGAGCGGATGGCGCCGGGCATATCCAGCCGGGCCAGCGCACTCACCGTCTCGCGTGTCTTCTGCCGCAGGCCCTTGCCTTCCGCGCCGAGAACGAGCGCCAGCCTTTGTGCCGAAAAGGTCTTTTCCAGCTCGGCGGGTCCATCCGAATCGAGACCGATCGTCTGGAAGCCGGCCCCATGCAGGGTTTCCAGCGCGTCGGCGAGATTGCGCACCTCGATATGGTCGATGTGTTCCAGCGCGCCGGATGCCGATTTGGCCAGCACGCCGGATTCGGTCGGGCTGTGACGATTGGTCGTGATGAGCGCGCCGGCGCCGAAGGCCACGGCGGAACGCAGAATTGCGCCGACATTGTGCGGATCCGTCACCTGATCCAGCACAAGCACAAGATTCGTGTCACCCAGCGCGTCGAGGCGCTTGGGCCTGAGCGGCTCGGCCTCGATCAGCACGCCCTGATGGACGGCGTCGGATCCGGTGATCTTGTCGATCTCGCGCGGCTCGACGATGCGGGCCGGGAAGGGAAGGCCATCCACAGAGCCGAGTTCCAGCCGCTCGGCCGCATTGCGCGTGACCAGCATGGAGCGCACCTTGCGTCCGGGATTGGCAAGGGCTGCGCGCACCGTGTGCAAGCCATAGAGATGCACGAGACCTTCGGAGGGACCGTCGCCGGGCATGACCTTGCGCCGTGGCCTGTGCGCGGGTGGCCCGCCGGCCTTTTCGTCACGAAAGGTTCGACGCAGCCTTGCATAATGCGCGTCTTTGGGGGTGCCGGATTTCTTGATGTCGCTCATGCTCGTCCTATAGCTGTAGTGCCTGCTTTTGCCTATGGCGGCGACGCCATGAAAAAACTGCGGAGAAAACGTCTCCGGCGCGGTTGACACAAAACAGCCTTGCGGCCATAAGGCGCTTCGCTGATGGCGGGCATCGACAGGGCTCCGGCATCTGTAAGTGCCTCGCAGCAGGCTCCGTCGGCAGACTGGAGGAGTGCCCGAGTGGTTAAAGGGGACGGACTGTAAATCCGTTGGCTTAGCCTACGTTGGTTCAAATCCAACCTCCTCCACCACTGCCGCACCGGAGACCTGAAATGCGGGTGTAGCTCAATGGTAGAGCAGCAGCCTTCCAAGCTGAATACGAGGGTTCGATTCCCTTCACCCGCTCCAGTTTTCTGAATGCGAAGCGCAGGGCCGGGTTCGTTCATCCAGCCCCTTACAACAGCAATATTTTCTGCCTATATCTGCGTCATTCACCCGCAGTTGCATGTCAGGGTGTATGGCTGCACCGTCGCTGGCCAAAAGACACTTGTGTTTTGCGGCCGTTCTCGCTAATCGCCCCGCATCCGACTGAACCAAAGGTCCACGCGCCTAAGGAAAGAGACTATGGCAAAAGGTAAATTCGAGCGCAATAAGCCTCATGTGAACATTGGCACGATTGGTCACGTTGACCATGGCAAGACGTCGACGACGGCTGCGATCACGAAGTATTTCGGTGATTTCAAGGCTTATGACCAGATTGACAA